>JBBRGH010000088.1:0-9989 GCA_038240915.1 Gemmatimonadales bacterium
GTCACGATGGCCATCGACTCGGCGACGGCGCGGGGGTCGTCGCCGATCTGCACGAAGTGCTCGACCCCGATGTAGAGACCCTCGAGGTTCTCCCGCACCAGGACGATGTCCACGTCCTCGAACCGGCCGCCGCGGACGATCGTCCGGGCAGGCCGCACGTTGGCGTAGAGCTCGAACTCCTTCCGGAGCCCGACGTTGACCGAGCGAAAGCCGGTCCCGATCGGGGTGGTGAGCGGACCCTTGAGCGCCAGGGCGTTCTTCCGGATGCTCTCCACGGTGGCGTCCGGCAGCGGCGTGCCGGTGGCCTCGACCGCGGCCACTCCGGCCAGCTCCTCGTCCCAGTTGAAACGGAGCCCGCTGGCCTCCAGCACCCGCACCGTCTGGGCGGTGATCTCGGGCCCGATCCCGTCACCCGGGATGAGCGTGACGTCATAGCTCATTCGACGGGGAGGACGCTGTCCAAGGCGGCGGCAAGGGCGGCGGCCGGGGTGGCGCCGACGCCGAGCGCCAGACTCCGCCAGACCACCTTGCCCGACCGCGTGTCGGCCGCCACCAGGGTGAGCGCGGCCCGGATCTGGCCGGTGCTGTCCGCCGTGAAGCCGAGCGCGGCGGGCACCATGACCACCCGGCCGCCGACCACCGCCATCAGGTTCCGGAGCGAGGCGCGGAGCGGGTCGGGCACGTCGCGCAACTTGGGGGCGCGCATCAGCGCCTGGCCCATCTGGTCGGGGTCGCCGACGATGCCGGGGGCGCGCCGCGCGATCTTCCGGAGTGCCGGCGGCAGGACCCACTTCACCTCGGGCGCGCGGCCGACGAAGGCATCGCCGATGAGCGAATCGGCCCAGCTCAAGGCGACGCGGCGGTCGCGATAGTCGTCGAACAGGGTGTCGGACTGGAGCGCGGGATCGGTGGCCATCAGCGTCAGCGGCACGACCGCCACCTGCTGGCCGGCCAGTCCCTGGATCGGCACCGGGAGGGGAGGAGCCTGCTGCGCGGCGAGCGGCATGGCGAGCAGCAGCGCGGCAACGAACGTCGGAACGGGATGGCGGGGCACGGCGGGAAAGTAATGGGGATGGAAGGTGGGAGACAGTCGGGCCTACTCCAGGGACAGTCCCCCGTCCACCACGATCGTCTGCCCGGTGATGTGCCGGGCCGACTCCGAGCAGAGGAACGAGATCACGTGGGCCACGTCGTCCGGCTCCGCCACCCGTCCGAGCACCGAGCTCTTCTGCGCCCGCTCGATCACTTCCGATGGCAGCATGGCCATCCGCTCGGTGCGGATGAAGCCCGGAGCCACGGCGTTGACGTTGACGTTGGCCGGGCCGAGCTCGACCGCGGCCGCCCGGGTGAGGCCGAGCAGGGCCGCCTTGCTGGCGGCGTAGTTGGCGACCCCGAACCCGGGTCGCTCGGCCTGGTGGGCGCTGACGCTCACGATCTTGCCGTAGTGCTGGCCCCGGAAGATCGGCGCCACCGCCCGGATGCAGTTGAAGGCGCCGGTCACATTGGTGTCCAGGACCTCCTGCCAGGCGTCCACGCTGAGCCGCCACAGCGCTCCGTCGCTGGCGATCCCGGCGTTGTTGATCAGGAAGTGGACGCCCCCCAGCCGCTGCTTGGTCTCGAGGACGAAATGGTCCACCGCGTCCCGGTCGCGCACGTCGCAGCGCATGGCCACCACGCCCACGCCCATGGCGGTGAGGGCGGCCTCGGTCAGCAGGGCCTGCTCGCTCACGTCGCGGCCGGGCATGTTGACGAAGCAGAACGCGACGTGGCAGCCCAGCTTGCCGAACTCGATGGCGATGTGCCGGCCGAGCCCGGTGGCGCCGCCGGTCACGATGGCCACCTTGCCCCGCCAGCCGGTGCGGGCCGGCTGGGGCTGCGGCTCCTCGAGCGCGGCGCCGCTGGTATCCGGCGCCTGGAATTCCCACGAGGGACGGTGACCGAACCCGAAGGATGGCAAGGGCATGGGCCTCGAAGGTACGGCGCGCCGAAGGGGAGGGCAAGGCGGGTGCTGCCCTTCACCTCAGGACCGGCCCGCTGTTAATTGCTCGCTATGCTTCGCGCCATCGCCTGGGTGCTCGTGGGCCTCGCCGGCGCCGCCGGGTGGGGGGTCCTGGCCCTCCACAGGGGCGAGACGATCAGCGCCGCCTGGCTCGTCCTCGCCGCCGTCGCCACCTACCTGCTCGCCTTCCGCTTCTACAGCCGCTTCCTCGCCGACCGGGTCTTCGGCCTCAACGACCGCCGGGCCACTCCCGCCGAACGGCTGGGCAACGGGCGCGACTACGTGCCGACCTCCCGCTGGGTGCTCTTCGGGCACCACTTCGCCGCCATCGCGGGCGCGGGGCCGCTGGTGGGGCCGGTGCTGGCGGCCCAGTTCGGCTACCTGCCCGGCACCATCTGGATCGTGGTCGGCGTGGTGCTGGCCGGCGCGGTGCAGGACTTCGTGATCCTGTTCGCCTCGATGCGGCGGGACGGCAAGTCGCTCGGCCAGATGGCCAAGGAGGAGACCGGGCCGATCACCGGCATGCTGGCGATGGTGGCCGTGCTGGCGATCATGGTGATCCTGCTGGCGGTCCTGGCGCTGGTGGTGGTCAACGCGCTCAAGGACAGCCCCTGGGGCGTGTTCACCATCCTCTGCACCATTCCGATCGCGGTGCTGATGGGCTTCTGGATGAAGGCCTGGCGGCCGGGGCGCACGCTCGAGGCCTCGGCCATCGGGGTGGCGCTGCTGCTGCTGGCGCTGGTCGGCGGTCGCCACGTGGCCGAGTCGCCCAGCCTGGCGCCGATCTTCACCTGGTCGGGGCTCACCCTCGCCTACGCCGTGATCGGCTACGGCTTCGTCGCCAGCGTGCTCCCGATCTGGATGCTGCTCTGCCCGCGGGACTACCTCTCGACCTTCATGAAGATCGGGACCATCCTGCTGCTCGCCTTCGGCATCCTGCTGGTGCTGCCGCCGCTCCGGATGCCGGCCGTGACCACCTTCGTAGACGGCACCGGCCCCGTCTTTGCCGGCAAGCTGTTTCCCTTCGCCTTCATCACCATCGCCTGCGGGGCGATCAGCGGCTTTCATGCGCTGGTGGCCTCGGGCACCACCCCCAAGATGCTGGTGCGCGAGAGCGACGCGCGCTTCATCGGCTACGGCGGGATGCTGATGGAGTCGTTCGTGGCGGTGATGGCGCTCTGCGCCGCGTCGCTGCTCGACCCGGGCATCTACTTCGCGATCAACGCGCCGATCGCCACGCTGGGCGGCACCCCCGAGGCCGCGGCGGCGGTCATCCGCACCTGGGGCTTCACGGTGACCCCGGAGCAGATCACCAGCCTTGCCCACCAGGTAGGCGAGCAGACCCTGCTGGGACGCTCGGGCGGCGCGCCCTCGCTGGCGGTCGGGATGGCCCACATCCTGAGCGGCGCGTTCGGCCAGGGCATGATGGCCCTGTGGTACCACTTCGCCATCATGTTCGAGGCCCTCTTCATCCTGACGACGGTGGACACCGGCACCCGGGTCGGCCGGTTCATGCTGCAGGAGCTGGCCGGCCACCTCTGGCCGCCCCTCGGCCGCACCTCCTGGTACCCGAGCATCATCGGGGCGTCGGCGGCGGTGGTGGCGGGCTGGGGCTACTTCCTGGTGCAGGGCGTGCTCGACCCCCTGGGCGGGATCAACTCGCTCTGGCCGCTGTTCGGGATCAGCAACCAGCTGCTGGCCGCGGTGGCGCTCTGCGTCGGGACCACCGTGCTGATCAAGATGGGCCAGGCGCGCCATGCCTGGGTCACGCTGGCACCGCTCGCGTGGGTCCTCGCCGTCACCCTCACCGCCGGCTGGCAGAAGGTCTTCGCGGCCGACCCCCGGCTCGGCTTCCTGGCCCACGCGGCCCGCACGGCGGAGCAGGTGGCGGCGGGGTCGCTCGATGCGGCCCGGGGCGGCCGGCTCATCGTCAACGACCGGCTGGACGCCGTCGTGGCTATCGCCTTCATGATGGTGACGGTGCTGGTGGTGGCGGCGTCCGCGCGCGAGTGGCTGCTGGTGCTGACCCGTCGGCGGCCGGCGGGGGTGAAGGAGACGCCCTTCGTGGAGACCGCCTATGTGGGGTAGGCTGCTGGCACGCGCCGAGCCGGTGCTCCGGGTGGTCCGCCGGGTGGCGGGAATGCCGGACTACGCGGCCCACGTGGCCCACCTGCGCCGGTGCCATCCGGAGCGGCCGGTGCCGTCGGCCCGGGAATACTTCGAGGAATTCGTGCGCCATCGCTACGGGGACGGGCCGACGCGGTGCTGCTAGAGGGGTGCGACCGGTACTCCCTCTCCCGGGTTCCTACGTTCCTGCCTTCCCGTCCGGTCCCAGCTGCGCCACCCACGCCGTCAGCCACTTCCCCGTCCGGCTGATCACCGCCGAGCTGTCGCTCCCCAGAAAATCGAGATCCGCGTGCCTGAGCCCCGGATCGTCGTACACCGCCCTCGCCCTGGCAGCGGCGCGGGCATCGAGCAGCGCCTGGAGGCTCGCGCGGGTGCCGATCCAGAGCAGCCCGTCCGAGGCCCGGATGGCGTAGCGCTTGGGAAGGCCGACGCTGTCCGGTGCCGCGTAGACCCGGGCCAGCAGCGGCACCAGCGACGGATCGGTGAAGTACGACACCAGGGTGAGATAGCGGACCTTGAACTCCTCCGTCTTGGCCGACCGGAACCGGGCGGCGAGCGTGTCTGCGGCCCCCGCGCCGAGCCGGCCGAGCACCCAGGCGTCGCCGTGGTCGTACTGCTTGGAGTCGAGCCGCCCGAGGATGTCCGCCAGCACGGCCGAGTCGCCCTGGACCGCGCGGCGGCGCTCGAGGACGATGGCCTGGAGTGAGGGCATCACGTCCTCCGGCTTGAGCCCGGGGTTCGCCGGGAAGGGGTTCTCCTTGGCGGACTCGATCCGGGCCCGGAGCCGGGTGGCGCTGTCCGCGTAAATCCTGCTCCGGAGTTCCGCCAGCCTGGTCAGGGCGATGAGACCGCTCTGCCAGTCGCCGGTGCCCCGGATGGCGGCCATGCCCAGTCGCCAGAGGGCCGTCGGGTTCCGCATCCGCTGGATCCGGCGCACGGTGTCGGCGGCGGCGGTGCCGGGCCGAAGTCCCTCATGGAGCTCGGAGTACGTCGCCCGGCCAGGCACGCCGAGCCGCACCTGCACCTGCGCCGACAGGCCGCCGGCCAGCGTCGTGAGCACCATTCCGAGTCCGACTCCGAGGCCCAGCTTCATGCGGCGAGAATCTCCCGAGTGCGAGGTGAGGCGATGAGCCAGACGGCGACCGCGACCGCCATGCCGGCCGCGCTGGCGAAGAGCGCGGCGGGACCGGAAACCTTCTGATAGATGGCCCCGAACAGCAGCCCGGCCGGCAGGGCGGCCGCGCCGGTCAGTGCATGATACAGGCCGAACCCGCGTCCGGTCCTGACCGGAGCCAGGCGGGCCACCAGCGCCCGCTCGGCCGACTCGGTAAGGCCCGCGACCAGGCCCAGCCCGAGAAAGGTGGCCACGGCCAGGGGCACTCCCAGGGTGGCCCCCAGGGTCGCGACCACGGCCGCGAAGACCAGGCCGCCGGCGGCCACCGTGGCGCGCGGGCCGAGCCGGTCGGACAGCCACCCGCCCGGATAGGAGCTCGCGCTCCGCACCACGTGGAGCCCGGCCCAGACCAGCGGCACCAGCGCCACTGCCACCCCGGCATCCTGGAGCCGGAGCAGCAGCAGTGCCTCGGGCAGCCGGAAGAACGAGAGTCCGGTGAGCGCGATGACCGGGCCCCAGAATACCCGTCCGCCCGGATCGGCCAGCGGGCCGGCCGGCGCCGCGCCCGGCACCGTGCGTGCCCCCCGGAGCACGACCGCCAGCACGGCAAAGGCGACCAGCCCCGGCAGCACGCTCCACTCGATGACCCGCCGGACCTCGACCCCACGGGTCAGCAGGTACCAGGCGGCCAGGGAGCCCAGGACCGCGCCGCCGTGGTCGGCCGCGCGATGGAACCCGAAGGCGCGCCCGCGCAGCTCCGGGGGCGTGATCCCGGCGATGAGCGCGTCCCGCGGCGGCGTCCTGAGGCCCTTCCCCACCCGATCCACCACCCGGAAGCCGACCACCTGCCAGGCCGCCCCCGCCACCGCGATGAGCGGGCGCACCAGGATTGCCGTCGCGTAGCCCACCAGGATCAGCGGCGCCCGCCAGCGGGGCCGGTCGGCCAGGCGGCCGCTCACCACCTTGAGCACCGCCGAGGTGAGGTCGGCCGCCCCGTCCAGCAGCCCGAGCAGCGCCGCGCCCCCGCCCAGCGTCCCGACCACGAACGCGGGCAGCAGCGGGTAGACCATCTCACTGGCGAAGTCGTTGAACAGCGACACCAGCGACAGCCCCTTGACCGCCGGGGGAACCCGGGTGGCCATCAGGGGCGCGGGGCGGTCGGGGACGGTAATCCACGGCACGGCATCGCCGGAAGGTAGCAGGTATGTTACCCCTCCATGGCCGCCGATCCCGTCGGTTTTCACGAGTCCAATCTCTGGTCGACGCCCATCCGCGACCTGGGTCTGACCATCGAGGGCACCCGGCTCGAGCCGATCCTGGCCGAGTTCGAGGCCGAGCGCGTGGCGGTCGGGCTCACCCGGGTCCGGCCCCGGTTCTACCTCTCGACCGAGTGGGGCGTCCCCTTCGAAACGGTCGCCATCGCCATCCCGTTCTATCTCGCCCGGCCCGACCTGACGGCGCTCCACGCCGAGCGGGTGGGCCACGTGGAAGGCTTCGACCGGGCGGATATCCTCCGTTATCTCCGGCACGAGCTGGGGCACGTGGTGAACTACGCCTACCGGCTGTACGACGCGGAGGAGTGGGTCAAGCAGTTCGGCTCGATCACCCAGCCCTACGGCGAGGAGTACCGGCCGGAGCCGTTCAGCCGCCGCTACGTGCGGCACCTGCCTGGCTGGTACGCGCAGAAGCACCCGGACGAGGACTGGTCGGAGACCTTCGCGGTGTGGATGACGCCCGGCACCGACTGGCGGAAGGAGTACGGCGGCTGGCCGGTGGCGGCGGCCAAGCTGGCCTTCTGCGACCGGACCCTGGCCGCCATCCGCGACCGGGAGCCGTTAGTCACGGACGCCGATCTCGACGAGGACGTGGGCGAGATCGAATACTCGATCGACCAGTACTATCTCGACGCCGCCGCCTCGGCCTCCGACATGCCGCCGGGGCTGGACGGGGCGCTGCTGGCGATCTTCGAGGACCTGGGCGAGGACGAGGGGACGACGGGGGAGGAGCCGCTGGCGCCGGCCGCCGCGCTGATCCGGCGGCTGGAGCCCGAGCTGATGGCCAACGTGTTCCGCTGGACGGGGCACTTTCCCGAGCGGACCCGGGTGCTGCTCCGCTACCTGACCGACCGGGCGGCCCAGCTGCAGCAGGGCTACGCGCGGACCCGGGAGACCTCCGCCATCGTGGCCCTGACCACGCTGGTGACCGGGCTGGCGATGAACTACGTCCAGCGTGTGTCCTACCTGCCCTGACTCGCGGCTCCGGCCCGCCGGCCTAGCGCTTCGGCTTCTCCATCCGCTCCGACGCCAGGTTCACGATCTTCTCAATCAGCCGCGGATAGTCCAGCCCGCTGGCGCCGGCCGCCATGGCGAATTCGCTCGACTTCTCGAGATAACAGCTGGCGTTGACCTCGAGGACGTAGATCTCGCCGGTGTCGGTGAGCCGGAGGTCCACCCGACCGTAGTCCTTCACCCGGAGCGCGCGGTAGGCATCGACGGCCACCTTCTGCAGCCGGGCCCGGAGCTCGTCGGGCAGGTTGGCGATGATCGACTTGGTGCCCTTGTACTCCTTGCTCCGCTCGTCCCACTTGGCCTTGCTGTCCATCACCTTGGGCACCCCCTCGGGGAAGCCGGTGAAGTCCACCTCGATCGGCGGCAGCGCCTTGGGCTGGCCGTTGCCGAGCACCCCGACGTAGAACTCCCGCCCCTCGATGTACTCCTCGGCCAGCGCCGAATCATCCAGCTCCTTGTGGATGGCGGCCACCCGCTCCATCAGGGCCACGGCATCGTGCACCAGCGACTTGCCCCCGATGCCGAGCGAGGCGTCGGAGCGGAGCGGCTTGACGAACAGCGGCATGCGGAGGTTGCCACCGGTCTCGAAGGCGGCCTGGCGGGAAAAGACGGCGTAGCGGGGATAGAGGATCTCCTCGAACGCCAGCAGCTTCTTGGTGAGCCCCTTGTCCTGGCTCAGGTACAGCTCGCCCGGGCCGCTGCCGGTGTAGCGCACGCCGAGCAGGTCGAGCAGGCCGGTGACGGGGATGTCGCCGAAGACGTTCTGGCCGAACATCTCCATCAGGTTGAACACCAGTTCCGGCTTCCTGCGGGAGAGTCCGGCGATCAGCCGCTTGACGTCGCCGTGGACGCCGAGAATCGAGACCCGGTGGCCCAGGCGGCGCAGGGTGCGCGCCACCTGGGGTACGACCTGGTCGTACTCCTTGGAGTTCTCGTTCTCGCTGTCCAGGTACGTCAGGACCGTGATCTTCACGGGCGCTCCTCGCGCTTATCCTGCCAGGTCCATGCCCCAGCGGGCGAGGGAGACCGGCAGGCCGCCGTAGCTCAACAGCGTGTCGTGGAACTGCCGGGGATCGAAGTCCGGACCGACCGCCTCCCGCCAGTCCTGCCGCAGCTGCAGTAGCTCCCGGCGGCCGACGGCGTAGCAGAGCTGGTAGGTGGGCCAGGCGCAGTAGCGCCGCACTTCCGCCTCGGCGCTCCGGCGCTCGATCGGCATGTGCTCGACCATGTAGTCCACGGCCTCGGGCGGGGTCATGCCCCGGGTGTGGAGACCGACGTCGAGCACGATCCGGATGGCGCGCCAGAGCAGGTTGACCAGCTGGAACAGGCGCTGCTCCGGCGTGCGGTAGTACCCCGCCTCCTCCAGCAGCTGCTCGCAGTAGAGCGCCCAGCCCTCGACCATAACCGGCGTCCAGACGTGGCGACGGACCTCGGACGGCAGCTCCTGCGCCGTCACCAGCTGCAGGTGGTGGCCCGGATAGGCCTCGTGCGCCACCATGGCCGGGATGCCGTGGCGGCCGTGCCCCCGGCTGAGCTGGGCCGCGACCTCCGGCGGCAGCGAGGGATCGGGCACCGTGACGTAGAAGCGGCCGTGCTGCGCGCCGAGGTAGATCGGCGGCGGCTCGTAGGCCGCGAACGGTACCAGCGACGCGAGAAACGAGGGCGTGGCGACGACGTCGAGCGGGGTGGCGGGAATGGCCACCAGGTCCCGCTCCTCGACGAAGGCCCGAGCCCGGTCGAGCTCGGATCGGTAGATGTCGAGCAGCTCGTCGGCCTCGGGCACGTCGTTCCGGAGCTCGTCCACCAGCTCGCGCCAGGGACGCGATCCCAGCTCGGCCGCCAGCGCGACCAGCCTCGCGGTCGTCTCCTCCTGCAGGCGGAGCCCGTAGCGCCAGAGCTCGGGCGCGCCGGAGACCACCGCGTGCTCGAAGTGGAGCCGGCGGGCGAACTGCTCCTCGCCGATGGCGAAGGCGTGGGGATCGGCCGCGGGCTCGATCTCGTCGCGAAGGGCGGTGCCGAACCGCTTGAGCGCGTCGAGCGCCTGGCCGGCCGCGGTCCGAAGCTCGTCGACCAGGCCCGGCGTTTCCGCGCCCATCGCCGCGGCCAGCTGCACCACCAGCTCGCCACCGCCGCCGAGCATGGCCAGGGCGGATTCCACGAACACCGAGGGCGGCTCGTCGAGCGTGTCCCGGGCGGCCTCGAGGAAGGCGGGAATGGCGCGCAGACGCTCGAGGGCCGCAGGGGCGCGCGGGCCGGCCTCGTCGGGGGCCCGGGCCAGGACCGCGTAGAGCGCCTGAAACACGTGATTGACCCAGAAGATCGGGTTCCGCTGATGCGGCCGCTCGTGCTCCAGCCGGAAGATGGTGCTCCGGAGCTCGCCCAGGAGCGCGGTCCGGTCCACCTCCCGCTGCAGGTCTTCGATGTCCAGCTCCTCCACCGCGCCCGCCACCGATCGGAGGGC
>JBBRGH010000089.1:0-9955 GCA_038240915.1 Gemmatimonadales bacterium
TGGGGGTGGACTGGGCGTGCAAGGAGAGCACCCGCGCGGCGACCAGGACCAGGCTCGCGGCGGCGGTGAGGAGATTTCGCATCGGGGTCATGCCGTTGGTTCTCATGGTCTCAGGTCCTCGGGAACTGCAGGGACAGCGGGTAACGTTCTGAGGCAACAGGTTACCGATTTGCGACGTCGCCGGATGTGACCCTAGGCACTATCCCGGCCGCCAAGTTGGCCGGGTCAGAATGACCCTGCACCCAGGTCGTCCCCACCCTCTGGCGGGCCCCCGGCTGGCGCACTGCCCGCCCGGCCGGAGCGCGCCCCGCATGGCAGCGCGCGCGCCGGGTCGAGCACGGACACCAGGCCCAGGGCGCAGAGCTGTCCCCGCCGTTCGAGGTCATTCCGCCGTGAGTCACCCTGAGCGCGGCGAAGGGGACATGCCGCCGACGGCGGCTCCGTCGCCTTGCCCAGGATGATTCAGGGTCCAGCCCTTCTCGTCTTCGCTTCGCTCAGTATCACGTCCTGCCACTCTTCACGGCACCTGGCTGTTGGTCGGGTTGAACACCCCGTCCGGGTTGTTCTTCCACACCCAGGCGTGCAGCGTCCAGAGCGCGTCCCCGAACGGCGTCCACTGGTCCTCCGCCCCCTCGAAGCCCTCGGGCGGGGTGTCGGTCAGCGGCTGGGCGTATTCCAGGGCCAGGAGCCGGGTCGAATCGTTCGAGTAGACCAGCAGCTCCGGCTCGTCGGCGTCGAACTTCGAGTCGAGCAGTTCCCGCTTCAGGAAGTGCCGGCCCATGTTGGGCAGCACGATCTGGATGTCGGTGTAGCCGGCGGCGATCGCCTTGCGGACGTCGTGATACCGGGCGGCGGCGCGCTTGGCCGCGGCGAGCTGCTGGAGCGGCAGCCCGCTGTGGGCGGCGTGGGCCCCCGCGGGAGACGCGGCCAGCTCGGCCACGGCGGCGGAGAGATCGGGCCCGGTCGGATTCCGGTCCGCGCTCTGGCAGCCGCGAGAACGATCGCGGCCGAGAACAACAGGTGGCGCTGCATGACGACTCCTGGTGAAGTGAAAACAGTGTGGCCGGGACCCGTGTGGTCCGCGCGCCATCATTGTGCATCCGCCGGCCGCGTCCGCCTATGACGCAGCGTCCGGACTTCCTGCTCGCGCGTGGGGGGCCTACGCGAGCAGCGCCGCCCGATGCGGTGCTGATCAACGGCGACGGCACGACGGCCATGGGATAGGAAGCGATCGGCAAGGCGCTGGCGCAGGGCGCGGCGGGCTGGCAGCAGGTCACCATCGTGTCCGACACCATGCGCGTGTTCGGCAACACCGCCTGGGACGCCGGCTCGATGCGGAGCCAGGGCGCGAGCGGCGACGCGACCGTGAGCCGGTGTCTGGTTGTGCTGCGGCGCGGAATGCAGTCGTGGAAGATCAGCAGCGTGGCGGTGGTGCCGGAGACGCGGACGACGGCCACCCGGTAGCGCCCTGCCGGCCGACAAAACCTCGCGCGGCCCAGCGGAAGTCCCGGTGGGCCGCGCGGTACTATCACCGGACGCCGCTCAGACGGCGGCGGCCATGGTCGGGCCGGCCCGGGCCAGCGCCCGGAGTTCCGACCGCCTCCGCTACCGGCGGATCCAGATCGCCGCGTGCTCCGCGTTCTCCGCCGAGGTCGGGTGGCAGGTGCCCACCACGGTGGCCACGACCAGGTCCGCGCGGGGTCGACTAGCTTGCCTGGATCCCGTCGCTGTCGGATGCGACAGGCACCATCGCCCGGGCCGCCGGCCCGCTGGCGCCCGACCGAGCCACGGCAGATAGAGGAAGCACACCCATGGAGATCAAGCGCAGCGGGTCCCAGCCCTCCGGCAAGGGGCCGGCCGAGTGGTTTACGGGGACGGTCCGAATCGACCCGCTCTTCGGGGTCACGGCTCCGGCCCGGGCGGCGGGCAATCTGGTCACCTTCGAGCCCGGCGCCCGGACCGCCTGGCACACCCATCCGCTGGGGCAGACCCTGATCGTCACGGCCGGCGCCGGGCGGGCCCAGCGTGAGGGCGGTCCGGTGGAGGAGCTCCGGCCAGGCGACGTGGTCTGGTTCGCGCCGGGCGAGAAGCACTGGCACGGCGCCTCGGCCACGGCCGCGATGAGCCACATCGCGATCCAGGAGTCGCTGGACGGCCAGGCGGTGGAGTGGCTGGAGCCGGTGAGCGAGGAGCAGTACCGAGCCTAGCGTGGTGTCCTCGCGCGAGGACACCACCCGGCTCGAACGAGGACACCCGCGTAGCGCGAAGCACTTGGCCGGCAGCGGCGAGCGACGACGCGCGCCCGAAACACCCCGCGCCTCCCACCAAAGACGACGGACCCCAGACCAGGCAGGCGCTGGCGGCGGCGGGGGTGGTGCTGATGGTGACGGCGATCCTGGTGAGCCTGCCGAGTCCGCGGGGTGAGGGGTGACAGGTTGGCTCCTGGGGGCGGCTGGGCGAGCCAGAACGTCCCGGCCGATCCGATGCGTCGAGCCTAGTCCCGTGTCGTAGCAACGCTTTGCCGTGTGGCCGTCTTCTTGCCTTTCCGTCCGGTTCATCCAGCGACGGAGGGGCCGTGCGGATTGCGCTCGTCACCGAGTACTACTATCCCCATTTAGGCGGCGTCACCGAACACGTTCACAACCTGGCGCTCGAACTCGAGTCCCAGGGCCATCCCACCATCGTCGTCACGGCCAACATGCGCGCCCCGGCCCGGGGCATCGATCTGCACGGGGTCACCGACCTGCCGTTCGTGCGCCGGATCGGCACCAGCCGGACCATCTACAGCGCCGGCTCCTTTGCCCGGGTCACCACCGGGACCAGGCTCCGGCGCGACCTCCGGGCGCTCTTCGTGCGCGAGCGGATCGACCTCGTCCACGTGCACGGCGGGCTCAACCCCACCCTGGGGCTGCTGGCGCCCGAGGTGGCCGACGACCTCGATCTCCCGGTGGTCGCGACCTTTCATTCATGGTTCGCGGGGTCGGCGCTGTGCCGGGTGTTCCGCCGGCCGCTCCAGCGCCGGCTCGACCGGCATGCGGCGGTGATGGCGGTGAGCCAGCCGGTGATCGACGCGCACGCCCGCTACTTCGAGGCCGACTGGCAGATCATTCCCAACGGGGTGGACACCGAGTTCTTCCGGGCCGATGCGCGGCCGGGCAGCGCGCGCGGCTGCCCCGAGCTGCTCTTTCTGGGCCGACTCGATCCGCGGAACGGCCTCGACACCGTGCTCGCCGCGATGCCACGGGTGATGGAGGCCCGGCCCGGCGTGCGGCTCACGGTCGCGGGGGACGGGCCGCTCCGCCCGGTGTACGAGCGCCTGGCGCAGCCGCTGAGGCGGTCGGTGTCATTCGTGGGCCGGGTCAACGGCGACCGGCCGGCGCACTACGCCCGGGCCGACCTGTATCTCTGCCCCACCACCAAGGCGTCGTTCGGCATCACCCTGCTCGAGGCGATGGCCTGTGGCACGCCCCAGGTGGTGTCCGACATCACCGGGTTCCGTGAGCTGGTGGGCGACGGCCGGGAAGCGATGCTGGTCCCCAAGCAACGGCCGGCGGCGTGGGCGGATGCCATCCTCGAGCTGCTGGCCGATCGGCCCCGGCTCGAGGCCATGTCCAGCGCGGGACGGCGGAAGGCGGAGGACTATGCGTGGCCCCGGATCGCCGGGCAGGTGGTGGACGTCTACCGGCGGGTGCTGCGATGATCCTGCCGGCGCTGTTCGGCGCGGCCGTCGCGGGCGGCGCCGGGCTTCTGGCGCACGGTGCCCTGGCCCCGAACAGCCCGGTGTTCGGGCCGGTGGTGGGGCGAGGACCGCGGGACCGCGGCCTCTATCTCACCTTCGATGACGGACCCAATCCGTTCTCGACCGAGCCGATCGTGCGGCTACTCCAGCGCGAGGGCGTACCGGCCACCTTCTTCATGGTGGGGCGACACGTCGAGCAGTTTCCGGAGCTGGCGCGGCTGGTGGCCCAGGAGGGATTCGGGATCGGTAACCATACCCACACGCACCGGCGGCTCGCCCTTGCCGGACCGGCTCGGACTGCCTGGGAGGTCCGGACCGCGCACGAGACCATCAGCGCGGCGGTGGGCCGGGCACCGAGCTGCTTCCGCGCGCCTCACGGCTACCGCAACCCGTATCTGCGCCAGGCCGTCGCCGCCTACGGATACCAGGTGTTCGGCTGGACCTTCGGCGTGTGGGACACGGCCCGTCCAGGCGCCGAGGTCATCCGCGACCGGATGCGGCGAGGAGTGCGCTCCGGAGCGGTGCTGCTGCTGCACGACGGCGACGGGTACGATCCGGTGGGCGACCGGCACCAAACGGTGGACGCACTGGCCGGCATCATCGAGGACTGCCGGGCGATGGGGTTCGAGTTCCGGCCGCTTGACGGGCTCGCACCGGCGTGAGGCCGCGGTGGCGTGAGGCCGCTGGCGCCCCTGCTCGCGGACGGCCGCCGCCCTACTCCACCAGCTTCTCCACCGGGAACTCCCCCGTCACGTCGGCGGATGACACCAGCAGCACGGCGGCCGTGGCCGCGGATTCGGGGGCGAGCGCATCGGCCAGGGCCCAGGCAAACGGCAGCGTCGCCAGCACCAGCAGTCCCGAGAGCCAGAAGGGCACCCCCAACCCGAACCGGTCCATCAGGACGCCCGCGGCCACCGGGAACAGCACCCGAGAAGCCCCGCCGAAGGTGTGCTGCACCCCCATATAGAGGCCGCGCTCGTGGGCCGGCACCACCCGGGAGAGGAGCCCGGTGACGCAGGGGAAGAGGAAGGCGGTGCCGAGCGGCATCAGGGTGAAGCCGAGGAAAAAGAGGCCGCCGTGGGAGGCGAGGCCGGTGCAGCCGAGGCCGGCCGCCAGCAGGATCAGTCCCAGGCGGGAGAGCCGCGCCTCGCCCAGCCAGTCCACCGCGCGGCCGAGCAGGAGCGAGCGCACCACCACGCCCATGCCGCCCAGATACATGACGAAGTAGCCGATGTTCCGCTCGGTCACGCCCAACCGGTGCATCAGCAGGAGCGGCACGACCTGGATGGTGCCGTAGAAGGCGCCGATGCCGATGGTGTAGATCCAGATCAGCCGTGAGGCCGGCTCGCGCCAGTGGGAGAGGACCCGGGCGATCGCCTGGCGGGCGGTGGTGGCCGAGGCGGAGGCATGGGATCCGGCGGTCCGGAGCTGGTGCGACTCGGCCAGGAAGCGGGCGGCGAACCCCGCCACCAGGAGCGACAGCGCCGCCGCGGCGAGACCCGGGGCCGAGCGCCCGCCGAGGCTGATCATGGCCGACCCGAAGGCGGGACCGGCCACGGCCCCGAGGCTGGTGACAGCGGAGAGCCAGCCCAGGCTCTTGGTGCGCTGCTCGGGGGGCGAGGCGTCGGCCACGTAGGCCTGGATCACGCCGATGGTGCCGCCGCCCGTTCCCTGCACCAGCCGGGAGAGCAGCAGCAGCGGCACCGACCTCGCGAGGCCGAAGATGACGTAGGCGGCGGCGGTGAGCAGCAGCCCGGCGAGGATGGCGGGCCGGCGGCCGTAGCGGTCGGACATCCGGCCCCAGAGCGGGGCCACCGCCAGCTGCGCCACCGAGAAGGCCGAGACCAGCAGGCCCACGACGGTGGCGCTGGCGCCCAGCTCGGTTGCGTAGAACGGGAGCAGGGGGACGATCATGGCCAGTCCCACCATGTCCACGAACGCCGTCACGAACAGCACCAGCAGTCGGGCCATGGGTTGGGGCTCCCGGATCGGGGACGAGTCCCTGCAATTTCCACTGATTGGCCCGGGCGAACCCAGGCCCACGGGCGGAGAAACCCGGGCGACCCCTAAGGTCCCCGATCAGGCCGCCCGGGCCCGGCTCGCCTGCTCCTGCAGCGCCCGCCGGTCGTGCGGCGACGGGACCGTCCGGCCGATCGTCTCCTCGAGCAGGGCCACCTGTTCCAGCAGCAGCGCGCAACGCCCGGGCGAGGGGGTCCACCGGCCGAGCATCGCGAGCGTGGCCAGCAGGCGGGCGAGGACGCTGACGTTGCCGTCGGCGTGCTGCCGGATCTCGTCGAACGCGGTCTGCAGCAGGTCGCCGAACGAGGGCGCGGGCGCGGTGACCCGCCCCGCCTCGTCGGCCGACCGGTAGGGACCCTCGATTCGGCGGCCGGCGCTCCGCACGAGGATGGCGCCGAGGTAGTCCACGCAGGTGACGGCGGTGGTCGAATCGTTGATCCCCGGCGACAGCGCCTTGAGTGCGATGTCCACCAGCTGGCGGATCCCGAAGGCCGGGTCCTGATCGATCGTGCGATAGTTGCCGATCGTGAACCGGTCGGCGATCAGCGCCTCCGCCGGCCCGTCGTCCTCCCGCACCCCGGGGTCGGCGACATCGCCCCCGCGGGCGATCCTCCCGAACGGCATGCCGGCCACGACGAACTCCCCCACCTGCCGATCCAGCGTCACCACCAGGTTGCGCTCGCGCGCCAGCCGGACCACGCCCTTCGCGTCCACCCCCTGGATGTACCCGGTGGCGGAGGCGAGGACGGGCACGCCGCCGCTGTCCCGTCCAGGCGAGGCCGGCCCCGGGTGGCGGGCGGCCTCGGCGGCCGCTTCCCCGTCGAGCCAGTCGGGAAAAACCCGATCCACCGTCTGGATCGTTTCCCGCGCAATCCGGGCGATGATCTCCGACGCCTGGAGCGTGGTAGCGATATGGTGCACGAAGAAGATCAGGACGGCGATGCCCACGATGGCCAGCAGCACGCCGAGCAGCACGGCCAGACGGGGGACGAAGCTGAGGTCGTCGGCGCCCCGGATGGTGCGCAGCACCACCAGGCAGTAGGCGAAGTTGCCGACGAAGACCCCCAGCACCGACTGGTTGGCCCGGTCGCGCATGAAGTTGCGGAGAATGCGCGGGGTGTACTGGCTGGAGGCCTGGGTCACCGCCACCATGGTGATCGAGAAGGTCACCCCGGCCACGGTGATCATCGAGCCGGCGATCGCGGCCAGCATGCTGCGGGATCCTTCGGCCCCGGCCCCGAACACCCGGGGCCACTGGGCCAGGGCTTCGGGGTCCACCGCGGCCGAGAGCTCCACCATGCCGACCGCCAGCAGGAGGGAGGCGAGCACGATCGCGCCGGGGATGAACCAGAGTCCTTCGATCAGCCGCGTCCACAGGGCGCGCAGGTCGGCCATGCCGATGCTCCAGTCCTGAATCGTCAGCCCGGCACGGCCCGGGTACTCACCCGGTCCGGCGGGGGCGTGCGGTTGCGTCACCGGCCTCGGCGAACGGCATGCCCGGCGTGAGCCGCGCCGCCCCCATCCGGCGGACGGCCTCGATCACCACCGAGACCGAGCTCTGGTGGGTCAGCGTCCGCTCGGCCCAGCTGGGTGAGCGACACCGGCGGACTGTCGTCCAGCTGCTGGAGGACGAACGCCTGGGCGCCGCTGAGGCCAAGCTCGGTCTGCGCCCGCCCGGCGGCGATTCGGAGGACGTGGACGATGCGGCGGAGGTCGTCCACCGTGGCGGCGGCCAGGTCCGGCGGTCGGGGGATCGCGCAGGGGCGCGGACTCATGCCCGAATATCGCGGGCCGGGACGGCGGCTCCAACCCGGCGGGCCGAACGGTTGCAGCAGCATGCGAGCGTGCTTCCGGTCGGGCTCGGGTGGCGGCAACACCCTGTCCATCGCGCGACCGCGCCGGTTCGACTGGACCCCTGGCCAGTCAGCGGTGACTCCTCAACTTGACCACGCGACCAAACTTGGTAAGCTGCTCTCTCGACGACCGCCCATGCCGTCCCCGACCGCCGCCCGGAGCCCCCCGATGAGCGACACTCCTCCCGTCATCCTCATCGGTCTCGATGCGATGGAGATCGACGTGGTCGAACCGCTCCTCGCGGCGGGCCGGATGCCCAATCTCGCCCGGATGCGGGAGCGGGGGCGCTGGGGCCGGCTGCGGACGGAGCCGCCCCACTTCCTGAGCCTGGTCTGGTCCACCCTCTTCTGCGGCACGCGGGTGGGCGAACAGGGGTGGTACTTCAACAAGATCTGGAATCCCGATCGCCAGCGGCTGCAGTACCTGCACCCCTCGTGGCTGCCGGTCAAACCGTTCTGGCTGTCGCTCGACCCGTCCTACCGCCTCGCGGTCCTCGACCTGCCCTATGCGACCGCGCTCCCGACGCGGTCGAACATGACCATGCTGCACGGCTGGCAGTGCCATGACGCCTTCGGCCAGAGCGCCCTCCCGTCCGATCTCTGGGCGCAGCTGGTGGAGCGGCACGGCCAGCCCCGGATGACCCCCGAAGTCTTCGGCCCCCAGAGCGCCGCCACCCTGCTGGCGCAGCGCCAGGAGGTGCTGGAGGGAAACCGGCAGTTCGCGGACATCTGCCACGACCTGTTGACGCACGAGCGCTTCGATCTGTTCCTGGCCGTGTTCGGCCTGGCGCATCGCGGCGCGCATTATCTGTGGGACTTGTCGCAGCTCGGGGGCGACGACGGCGACCAGCCCACCCGCGCAGTCCTGGCAGGGGGCCTGGAGGATTCCTACGCCTCCACCGACGACGCCCTCGGCCGGGTGCTGGACGCCGCGCCGCCGGACGCGCGCGTGGTCGCGTTCGCGCTCCACGGGATGGGTGCCAACGACGGCTGGTACGAGTTCCTGCCCCGCATTCTCGAGCGGATCCACCAGGGCGGCAGCGGCGCGCCGGCCAAACCCGGCCTGCTGTTCCGCCTGAAGCAGGCGCTGCCCTGGACGCTGGTACGGCAGGTGACCCGGCGGATCCCGGCCAGCTGGAACTCGGCCCTGGTGCCGCTCTGGTCCCGCCGGATGCACGACTGGCCCCGCACGAAGTTCTTCGCCCTGCCGATGGACTACAACGGCTACGTCCGTCTCAATCTCAAAGGCCGGGAGCAGCAGGGCTGCGTGGAGCCGGCGGACGCCGATCGGCTGCTGGCCGAGGTGGACGAGGCGCTCCGGAGCTTCCGGGACATCGCCACCGGCCAGCCGGTGATCCGGGGCACGATCAAGGTGGACGAGCTGGTGCCTCCCGACGCCCCACGCCGCCGCTATCTCCCCGATCTGGTCATCCTGTGGGATCCGCCGGGCCCGGTGTATGCCTCCCCTGGCGTGGTCTCCGACCGGTTCGGCGAGATCCGCTGGCCCGAGGGCCGGAAGCTGGCCTCGGGCCGCTCGGGCAATCACACGCCCCATGGCTGGTTCGTCGCCAAGGGACCGGGGATCCCGCCGGGACCGAGCGCCCGGACCTACGACACCGCCGACCTCATGCCCACCGTGTTCCAGTGGCTCGGCGCGCCCCAACCGCCCGAGTTCGTTGGCCAGCCGATCGAGGAGCTGCGGGGCGACTACCCCGCCGCCGCGAGGGCTTCCCGATAGACCCGCTCAATCCGGGCGGCCATCTGCTCCCAGGAGAACTCGCGCCGGACATGCTCGCGCGCGGCGTCGCCCAGCCTCCGCGCCAGCGCCTGGTCGGTGAGCAGCCGCTCGATCGCGTCGGCCATCGCGGCCGTATCGGCATCCGGAACGCAGAGCCCCGAGACTTCGTGCCGCACCGGATCCGCTGACCCCGCGAAGCTCGCGATCGGCAGGCCGGCGGCCATGTAGTTGAGCAGTTTCTGCGGGATACCGGCACAGCGGATCCGGGGATTGACGGCGACCGCCGCCGCGGCCAGCAGGGCCGGCTGCTCGGCAAACGGGACCCGGCGCTCGTCCACCGCGTCGAGCACGCCGAGTTGCCGGGCCAGCGGCTCGAACGGGCCGAACGGCGAATCGGTCACGATCATCAGGCGGACGTCGGGCCGGCGGGCATGGAGCAGGGCAAACGCCTCGAGCATGAGGTTTACGCCCTGATAGGGCGCGAGATTGCCGGTGAAGATGACCGTGCGCCCGTCCGGCGGCCCCCGCTCGACCTGGAAGTGCTCCCACTCCACTCCGCTGGGAATGACGTCTACCCGCTCGGCCGGGGTAGCGCCGGACGTCGTG
>JBBRGH010000090.1:0-9823 GCA_038240915.1 Gemmatimonadales bacterium
CGCCGTACTTCCCGCTGCTCCGGCCGGCTTTGACACCCCGCTGCTCGCGATCGCCGTGGGTCGGGGCGCGCTCCCACCGTCGCTCGCGGCGGTGGACCAGGCCGCGGGCGGCGCGCTCGGGCGCCTGCTCGCCGCCGGAGACTTCAGCGGCAAGAATGACGAGACCGCGCTGCTCTATCCGCCGGGCCCCGCCCCCCGCGTGCTGCTGCTGGGCCTCGGCAAGCCCGAGGAGATGTCGCGGACGGGCCTGCGCCGCGCCGCGTCCGCCGCCGCCAAGCGGGCCCGCGCGCTCGGCGTGCCCCGGGCCGCGTTCCACCTGCCGGCCGAAGCGCTCGGCGGGCTGGGCGCGGCCGATGCCGGCCAGGCGATCGCCGAAGGGCTGGCTCAGGGCGCCTGGCAGTACAGCGAGATGAAGCGCCCGCCGGAGGAGAAAAAGCCCGCGCTCGACCGGATCGACGTGCTGGCGCCGGGCGGGTCGGAGGCGTTCGCCGCCGGCCACCGGATCGGGGCGGCCATCGGTGCCGGCCAGACGCTGGCCCGCGGGATTCAGGTGCTGCCGGGCAACGTCTGCACCCCGAGCTACGTCGCCCGGGCCGCCGAGGAGATCGCCGCCCGCCATGGGATCGCCGTCACGGTGCTGGACAAGGCGGCCATTGTCCGCGAGAAGATGGGCGCGCTGATGGCGGTGGCACAGGGCAGCGCGGAGGAACCGCGCTTCATCGCCCTCGAGTACAAGGGCGCCACAGGCGCGCCGGTAGTGCTGGTGGGCAAGGGCGTCACCTTCGACACCGGCGGCATCTCGATCAAGCCGGCGCAGAACATGGAGTACATGAAGTACGACATGTCCGGCGCCGCCGCCGTGCTGGGCACCTTCGAGATGCTGGGCCGCCTCAAGCCCGCCGTACACGTGGTCGGCCTGATTCCGAGCACCGAGAACATGCCGTCGGGCACGGCCGTCAAGCCGGGCGACGTGGTGACCAGCCTGTCGGGCCAGACGATCGAGATCATCAACACCGACGCCGAAGGCCGCCTGATCCTCTGCGACGCGCTGGTCTACGCGCGCCGCTACGATCCCGCCTGCGTGCTCGACATCGCCACCCTCACCGGCGCCGTCGTGGTGGCCCTCGGCCATTCGGCGAGCGGCGTCATGGGGACCGACGAGGCCCTGATCGACGACGTGCGGGCCGCCGGGGAGCGGGCGGGTGAGCGGGTCTGGCCGTTGCCGCTCTGGGACGAGTACCGCGATCTGATGAAGTCGGACATCGCCGACGTGAAGAATGCCGGCGGCCGGCCGGCGGGCAGCATCTCGGCGGGGTGGTTCCTCCGCGAGTTCGTGGACGGCTTCCCCTGGGCCCATCTCGACATCGCCGGCACCGCCTACACCGAGCGCGAGGACGCCGGGCGGGTCAAGGGTCCGACCGGGGTGGGCGTGAGGCTCTTCAGCGAGTTCGTGCTGAGCCGGCAGGGCGCGGGGGCACGCTGACGCCGGCGGTACGGCGGTCGGCACCCGTGGGGCGGGTCGCGGCGCGGCTGGCCGCTGTGCTGCTGGTCCTGCTGCTCGCGCTCCCGCGGGCGGTGGCCGCCCAGATCCTGGACGATACGCTCGCCACCGATTCGCTCGATGCCGACACGGTGGACAACACCGCCCGCTACCTCCAGGCGCTGGAGCAGGAGGAGGTCCGGGTGCCGGTACTGCCGGCGCTGACGCCGCCCGGCCCGCGGCCCGCCCTCACCCGCCTCGTCTTCACCCGCGACTCGATCGAATGGCTGAGCGGCGCCACCGTCGGCGACCTGCTGGCTCAGGTCCCCGGCGTCTATCTCTGGCGCGGCGGCTACACCGGCCGGCCCGAGCCGGTGTCGTTCCAGGGCCGCGGCGCCAGCTCCGCCGAGTACTACCTGGACGGGGTGCCCTACGTGGCCGCCGGCGTGGACAGCGTGGCGGTGGACCCGTCGCTCTTCTCCATCAGCTTCCTCGAGCGGGTCGAGGTGGAGCGCTGGCCCGGCCAGCTCCGGGTCTACCTGTTCACCCGCCGGCAGGACCGGCTGGCGCCCCGGTCGCGGATCGCGATCGCCCGGGGCGATCGCAACTTCGCCCGCTACGAGGGCTCGCTCGAACGGCGGTTCCCCTCCGGCATCGGCTTCGCCATCGCCGCCGACTACCTTAGCTCTCCCACCGCCAGCGGATCGAGCAGCGGCTACTCCAACACCCAGGTGTTCGGGCAGGGCGGGTGGATTCCCTCCTCCCGGTTCGGCATCCAGTATCAGGTCGTGCGCTCCCGGCCCAAGCGGAAGGCGTTCACCATCGCCGACGTGACCTTGAGCGACACCATCGGCCTCGGGTACAGCGCCACCCGCACCGATGCCCAGCTCCGGCTGGCGCTCCGCTCGCGCGGCGACGGTACCGGCACCGGCCTCGATGCGATCTACGCCCGCTCCGCGTGGGACGGGGCCGGGGTGGACCAGCAGAACAACCAGCTGGGCGGCATCCTGTCGTACCGGGCCCCCACCTTTTCCGTCGGGGCCTCGGGCTTCTACCGAACGCGGTTCACGCCGCTCGACGTTCGCGGGACGCTGGGCTGGTCGCCGGCGGCGGTCTTCGCCGCCAGTGCGGAGGGTGTGCTGCAGCACCATTTCGGCGGGCGGTCGAGCCGGTACGTCACTCTGGCCGCGGGGCTGCATCCGGTTTCGGGGTTGGCGCTCACCGGCACCGCGCGCCTGGGCGACCTGGTCGCCGCTCCGGCGCTGCTGGCGGACACCGCGCAGAAGCTGCGCGACTTCGAGGGCCAGCTCGGCTGGGATCGCGCCCGGCTCGGCTTGCAGGTGGGCTACGCCCGGACGGCGGCGTTCAATCCGTTCGCCTACGCGGACTTCATCCGGATTCCCACCCTGGGGGCATCGTCCCAGGCCAACTGGCTGACGCTGAGCGGGCGGGTGTCCCCGGTGGGGTGGATCACGCTGCAGGGTTGGTACAGCGATCCGATCGACGGCACCGTGGACGGCGTGCCACCCACCCACTCGTTGGCGACGGCCACCCTCCGCTCCAAGTTCCTCCGGAAGTTCCGGAGCGGCATCTTCGATCTCAAGCTCCAGGTGGGGATTGAGGCATGGGGGAGGGGGACCATCGGCCGGGACCCATCCGGCGCGCCGATCAACCTCCGCGGCGCCACCTTCTTCAAGAGCCTGGTGGAATTCCAGCTGCAGAGCTTCACGGTGTACTGGGACCGGGGGAACCTGTCGGCGACGAAGCTGACCTACGTGCCCGGGTTCCGCCTGCCCGCCTTCGGCAGCAACTTCGGGGTGCGGTGGGAGTTCCTGAACTAGTTGAAGTCGTTGACGCAAGAGCATACCGAATCATAGCTTGTACAGCAGCACTGCACGGGCGCATCGGGCGCCGGCCGACCCCCGCCACGCGGGCGGACGCCAGTGACCGACCTCCTTCGTCCCTCCCGGAACCCCCGTTCCCGCCCGATATCCGTCCCTACCAACCCACAGCGAGGGAGGGTAAATTGCCCGGCTCGCTCGTAACCGCGGAGGCTCGTTGCCCAACAGCATGACGGGGTTCGGCACCGCGGAAGGTCCCGCGGGCGGCGGCCGGCTCCGGATCGAGATCCGGACGGTCAACCATCGCCACTTCAACTTTGCGCCCAAGCTGCCCGGCGACCTCGGCGGTCTCGAGGGCGAGCTGCGCGAGCGGCTGCGCCGGGAGTTCGACCGCGGCCACGTGGCGGTGCAGGTGCGCTGGACCGAGTACCCGGAACGGGCCGGCGGGCTGGCGGTGGATCTCGACCGCGCCCGACTGGTGGCGGCACGGCTCCGCGAGCTGCAGGCGGCGCTTGGTCTGTCGGGCGACGTGACCCTGGAGCTGGTGGCCCGCCAGCCAGAGGTGCTCTCCACCACCAGCGAGGCCTCGGTCGAGGTCGCGTGGGCCGAGGTCGAGCCCATTGTCACCCACGCGGCGGCGGAGTGCCGCGCCATGCGGGCCCGCGAGGGCGAGGCGCTGGCGGGGGAGCTCCGCCACCGGGTGGACCTGCTGGAGCAGGCGGTCGCGGTGATCGCGGAGCGGGCGCCGGCGAGGCTGGTGCGCGAACGCGACCGGCTGCGCGGGGCGGTGGCCGAGCTGCTCGACGGCCGGCAGCCCGACGAGACCCGGCTGGCCCAGGAGATCGCCTTCCAGGCCGACCGGCTCGACATCACCGAGGAGCTGGTCCGCTTCCGGGCCCACGTCGTCGCCGTGCGCGAGGCGCTGGCGGCGGCGCGCCCCGCCGGCAAGCAGCTGGGCTTTCTGGCCCAGGAGCTCGGCCGCGAGGTCAATACGATGGGATCGAAGGCCAACGACGCCGAGATCGCGCAGCAGGTGATCGCCATGAAGGGCGAGCTCGAGAAGTTCCGGGAACAGCTCGAGAACCTCGAGTGAAGCCGTTCCTGCTGGTGCTCTCCTCGCCGTCGGGCGGCGGGAAGACCACCATCGCGAGGAGTCTCTTGCAGGCCCGGGACGATCTTGGCTACTCGGTGTCGGCCACGACGCGGCCCATGCGCGAGGGCGAGCGCGACGGGGTGGACTACCATTTCCTCGCGCGCGAGGAGTTCCTCCGGCGGGTCGAGGCCGGCGAGTTCCTCGAGTGGGCCACCTACGCCGGCAACCTGTACGGTACCCTCCGGAGCGAGATCGACCGGATCTTCGCGCGCGGGCGCACGGCGGTCCTGGACGTGGAGATCATGGGCGCGCGGCAGATCCGCGCCACTTTTCCGAATTCGCTGCACCTGTTCGTCCTGCCGCCGTCGGCCGAGGTACTGGTGAGCCGGCTGGCGGGGCGGAAGACGGAAGCGCCGGCGGTGGTGCGCGAGCGAATCACCCACGCCGCCGACGAGCTGGCCGCGGTGGCGGAATACGACTACGCGATCTTCAACGAGGACCTGGTCCTCGCCGTCGCGCAGGTGGTCGCGATCCTCGACGCCGAGGCGCGGCGCGTGACGCGACAGGAGGGGCTGGCCACGTTCATCGAACGGCTGCGGCGCGACGTGATCGCGACCGCGGCGCGAATCGGAGCGGACTGAACGCAACCCGAAGGAGACACGATGCGCATCACCACCCCGTCGGAAGTGGCTCGCCAGGCCGGGAACAAGTATCTCGGCGTCCTGGTCGCGGCCAAGTTCGCCCGCTACCTGAACGAGTTCCCCAAGGACCAGCTCAACGCCAGCACCGAGAAGCTCACCACGCAGGCGATGCAGTCGCTCGTCGACGGCGAGCTCAACTACAAGCTGGTCCGCCGCCGTCGCTCCGAGGCCTGACCGTGTGGACCGGCCGCCGCGTCGTTCTCGGCGTGTCGGGCGGCATCGCCTGCTATAAGAGCTGCACGCTCGCGCGCCGGCTCACCGAGGCGGGCGCCGAGGTCGACGTCATCCTCACCGCCGGGGCCGCCGAATTCGTGCGGCCGCTCACGTTCGAGGCGCTCACCGGGCGCCCCGTGCTCGGCTCCCTCTGGGCGCCCGGCGGGGCGCTCACGCACGTCCGGCTGGGCCAGGCCGCCGATCTGGTGCTGGTGGCCCCGGCCACGGCGCATCTGATCGCCCGGATGGCGATGGGCCTGGCCGACGACTTCCTGACCACGCTGCTCGTTGCCGCCACCGCCCCGGTGCTGCTGGCCCCCGCCATGAACGACGAGATGTACGGCCACCCGCAGACCCGGGCCAACGTCGAGCGCCTGCGGGCCCGGGGCGTCGGCCTGGTCGGTCCCGAGATCGGGGCGCTGGCGGAAGGCCCGTCGGAACGGCCGGGGCGGATGAGCGAGCCCGAGACCATCCTGGCCCATGCGGCGCGCTTTCTCCGCGGCGCCGCCGGCGCGCTTCGCGGCCGCCGGGTGGTGGTGACCGCGGGGCCGACTCGCGAGAGCATCGATCCGGTGCGGGTGGTCACCAACCGGTCCAGTGGAAAGATGGGATACCGGCTGGCGGAGGTTGCCTGGGAGCGGGGTGCCGACGTGATCCTGATCTCGGGGCCGGTGGCGCTGCCGGCGCCGATCGGCGTCCGGATGCGGCAGGTGGAGACCACGGTCGAGCTGGAGCAGGCGGTGCGGGATGAGCTTCCCGCCGCCGACGTGCTCATCATGGCCGCTGCGCCCGCCGACTTCCGCCCCACCGACCCGAGCGAGAACAAGCGGGCCCGGAACGACGGCGCCCTCGCGATCCCGATGGAGCCCACCACCGACATCCTGGGCGCCACCCGGGGCATGCGGCGGCCCGGCAGCGTCACCGTCGGCTTCGCCCTCGAGACCGGCGACGCGATGGCCAAGGGCCGGGCCAAGCTCGAGCGGAAGGACCTCGACTTGATCGTGGTGAACGACGCGCTCGAGCCGGGCGCCGGCTTCGAGGTGGACACCAACCGCGTGGCGCTGCTCGACCGCGACGGCTCGGCGCGGATCCTGCCCCTCCAGTCGAAACGCGCCGTCGCCGAGGCGATCCTGGACGCCGTGGAGCTGGCCTTTGGCCGATGAGCGCCGGCGCTATCTTGCCCAGCAGATCGAGCTCGGCGGCGCCGAGATCATCCTTGGCCCGCCGGCAGAGGACCCGGACCCCCCGATGCCCCCCAGCCGACGCACCGAATTTCCCGCCGGAGGCGCGGGCCCCGCGGCCGAGCCCAAGTGGAAGCGGGGCGCGCCGCCCGTGCCCGGTCACGGGCTCGTCGTCATCTCGCCCGACCGGGTGCTCCTCGGCAACGATCTCGCGGCGCTTCCCACGCTCGACGCCGTCGCCGAGCGGATCCGCACCACCTACTGCTGCGAGCTCTGTCCCGCCCGCAAGCACGCCGTCCCCGGTGAGGGCGATCCGGCCGCGCGGCTGGTGCTGATCGGTGAGGGGCCGGGTGCCACGGAAGACGCCACCGGGCGCCCATTCGTGGGGCAGGCGGGCCAGCTGCTCGAGTCCATTCTCGACGCTATTGAAGTTCCGCGGAGTTCGGTGTACATCACGAACATCGTCAAGTGCCGTCCGCCCCAGAATCGAAAGCCCTTGCCCGATGAGATCGCGGCCTGTATCCCCTATCTTCACCGCCAACTCGAGCTGCTCCGCCCGAAGGTGATCCTCGCCATGGGCGGGACCGCCGCCGAATCCCTGCTGGGCGTGAAGAAGAGTCTGGGGGATCTCCGCGGCAAGGTGCATTCGTACAACGGCATTCCGCTGGTCGTGACCTACCATCCCGCGGCGCTGCTCCGCAACCCGAACTGGAAGAAGCCGACCTGGGATGACGTCCGTATCGCACGACAACTTCTCGACCGCTGATCCCTACGTCGGCCGCTCGGCTCCGTGGAGCCCGGAGGCCGAGCAGGCGGTACTGGCGGCGATGCTGCTGGACCAGGACGCCGCGCTCCGGGCCGCGGAGATGGTCGATGACACGATGTTCTACCGGGAGGGCCATCGCCGGCTCTTCCGGGCGATGCTGGCGCTCACGGAGCGCCGCACGGTCATCGACCACATCACCCTCCGCGACGAGCTGCTCCGCCGGGGCGAGCTGGAGGCGGCCGGCGGCCTCGAGGATCTCGCCGAGCTGGTGGACGCGGTGCCCACCGCGGCCAACCTCGAGTTCCACGCCAAGATCGTCCGCGACAAGGCGATCCTGCGGCGGCTGATCGAGGCCGGCACCTCGATCATCACCGAAGCGTACGACGGGCACTCCACCGCGCACGACCTCCTCGACGTCGCCGAATCCAGGATCTTCACCATCTCGCAGCAGCGGGGGAACGACGGCTTCACCCGGATCAAGGAGATGCTGTGGCCCACGATGGAGCGCATCGAAACGCTCCAGCGGAGCGGCAAAGCGATTACCGGGGTGCCCAGCGGATTCGTAGACTTGGACTCGCTCACGTCGGGGTTCCAGAACTCGGAGCTGGTGGTGGTGGCGGCCCGGCCGTCCATGGGCAAGACGGCGTTCTGTCTCAACATCGCCGCCAACGCGGCCAGCGAAGGGCAGGGCGTCGCCATCTTCTCCCTGGAAATGTCGAAGGAGTCGCTGGTCCAGCGCATGCTCACGGCCACCGCGCGGGTGGACAGCCACCGGGTGCGCCAGGGCACCCTGCGGGACTCCGATTTCACCCAGCTGGCCCGGGCGGCCGGCATCCTCCAGACCTATCAGCTCTGGATCGACGATACGCCGTCGCTCACGCTGCTGGAGATGCGCTCCAAGGCCCGGCGGCTCAAGATCGACAACGACCTCAAGCTGGTCATCGTGGACTACCTGCAGCTGATGCGGAGCCCGGAGCACGCCGAGAACCGGGTCCAGGAGATCTCCGACATCTCGCGCTCGCTCAAGGCGCTCGCCCGCGAGCTCCAGATCCCGGTCATCGCGCTGTCGCAGCTATCCCGCGCCTCGGAACAGCGGGGCGGCGAGCGGAAGCCGATCCTGTCCGACCTGCGCGATTCCGGCGCCATCGAGCAGGATGCCGACCTGGTGATCTTCATCCACCGGCCGGAGTACTATGACCGGGAGGACGAATCCAAGCGTGGCGTGGCCGAGGTGATGCTGGCCAAGAACCGGAACGGCCCCACCGGCGACGTCACCCTCCGGTTCGTTCGCGAGTACACGCGGTTCGACAACCTGTCGAATCGGGAGGATCCTGAGTGAGCCGGCCCGTGCCCCCCGCCCGCTGACCATGCCCAGACCCCGCTCCGTCTACCGCTGTACCGACTGCGGCCACGAGCACCCGAAGTGGGCCGGACGCTGCGAAGCGTGCGGAGCCTGGAACGCCGTGGCCGAAGAGCCGGTGCTGGTCCGGGCCCCGGTGCGCGGCGCCGGCGCGCGCGCGGCCGGCGGCTCCGGGCTGGTGGCGCCGCCCGGCCGTCTCCGCGAGGTGGCCACCCACCCGCTCGAGCGCTGGCGCACCGGGCTGCCCGAGTTCGACTTCGTGCTCGGCGGCGGCCTGGTGCCCGGCTCGATGATCCTGATCGGGGGCGAGCCGGGCATCGGCAAGTCCACCCTGCTGCTGCAGGCGGCGGCGCGCCTCGAGGCCGGCGGGCGGACGGTGCTCTACGCCAGCGGCGAGGAGTCCCCCGACCAGATCCGGCTCCGGGCGGAGCGGCTGCTGGACGAGGATGCCGGGGCGGTCCACGTGCTGGGCGAGACCCGGCTCGAGGCCATCCTGGGCGCGGCGGCCGCGGTCGCGGCCGACGTGGTGGTGATCGACTCGATCCAGACCGTCTACACCGAGGCGCTCGAGAGCGCGCCCGGCAACGTGGGCCAGGTCCGGGAGTGCTCCGGCCAGCTGATGCGCTTCGCCAAGGAGAGCGGCACCACCGTGGTGGTGGTGGGCCACGTCACCAAGGGCGGCGGCATCGCGGGGCCCAAGACGCTGGAGCACATCGTGGACACGGTGCTCTACTTCGAGGGCGAGGCCACGCTCGACTACCGCCTGCTCCGCACCACCAAGAACCGGTTCGGCTCGGTCGACGAGCTGGGCGTGTTCTCCATGACGGAGCACGGCCTGGTGGCCGTGCCCAATCCGTCCGCCGTGTTCCTGGCGGCCCGGGCCGACGGGATCAGCGGCAGCGCGGTCACCGCGCTGATGGAAGGGACGCGGCCGGTGCTGGTCGAGGTCCAGGCGCTCGCGGCCAAGTCGGGCTACGGCACCCCGCAGCGGGTGGCCACCGGGCTCGATCCCAAGCGCCTCGCGGTGCTGCTGGCCGTGCTCGAGCGCCGGGCGCAGACCTCGTTCGCCGATCTCGACGTCTTCGTCCAGGTCACCGCGGGCGTCCGCCTGAGCGAGCCCGGCGCCGACCTCGCGGTGGCGGCGGCCCTGGTCTCGAGCCTGTACAACCGTCCCGCGCCGCACGACGT
>JBBRGH010000091.1:0-9782 GCA_038240915.1 Gemmatimonadales bacterium
ACCCCGTCTGGTCGCCCGACGGCCGCGCGATCCTGTTCGACCGGGCGGCGCCGCACGGCGGTGATCTGTGGCTGCTCGACGGGATCGAGTGACGCGGGGAGAGACCAGCGGGTGCAGCAGCCTCGCGGGTCAGCCCGGGGACGGCGCCCGGCTGTAGCCTGCGTCCAGCGACAGAAAGTCGAGCGCGGCGGTCTCCAGGTCGAGCGCGAGCAGCCGGTCGGGGTCGGGCGGATCCAGCAGCGACACGCTCTTCACGTAGCCCCGGCAGGCGTCGCACACCTCGGCCCGCCGGTACTCCCCCTCGCCCTCGGCGTGCAGGTAGCCCAGCAGCGCGTGGTCGCGCTGGCCGCAGCAGCTGCAGCGGACGCGCTCGAAGGCCCAGGAGGTGCCGCAGCGGCCGCAGTGGAGGCGCCGCTCGCGCTCCTTGCCCTGCATGACCGAAAGCGTGGCCGCCGATCCGCAGGCGGGGCAGCGGCCCCGCGACCACGGCACGCTGGCGAGGGCCGGGGCCAGGCGGGCGGCGGCGACGCGGAGCGCGGGGCGGGTGGCCCAGTCGAGCACGGTGACGAGGACGTCGGGGTCGAGGTCCAGCGGTAGCGCCGCGGACTCGACCACGTCCCACGCGCCCTCGAGCGCCGCCTGAACCACCAGATCCCGATCGAACGCGTCCGTCGGCCGAGCCAGGCGGTCGCGGACGGCGCCCGCCGCGTCCGCCGATCCTGCCGGCGCCGCGGCGCCCGCGAGGGCGGCCGCAACCGCCGCCACCCCGCGCAGGAGATCGTCCCATCCCATCAGGGCCTCGCCGCTCAACGCGTGGACGCCGCCCGCGAGCCGCGCGGAGGCCGCGTCCGCATCGGGGACGCCGGGCGGCAGCACCGGCTCCGCTGACCGTGCCGCCCCGGCCAGGGCGCGGAGGACGGCGGCGGCCCGAGCGGCGTCGGGGTGCAACGCGGCCCTCATTGACCGGAGCCCGCTCTCTGCGGAGAACCACGGGCACTGTCCCTGGGCGCCGGACCGGCCGGACGACCGGCGGTGTCGGTGCGTTGCGGTGAGATCGGAACCGCTGGCGTCACAGGCCGCGGATAGGTCGGCGGGGCGATGATACCGCGCGCCTGGAGGTCCACCGGCGCGATGGCCCGGCCCGGCCAGAGCGTGCTGTCGGCCGCGTGCGGGTCGGGGCCCCGGCGGGCGACGAGCACCTTGTTGCCCGGGTCGGCACCCGGGCCGCCGTCGCGGACCCGCCGCGCCTCCGGCGAACAGGCGGCGAGGGTGAGCAGGGCCGCAACCCAGATCCGGGGCGCGACCGTGGTGCACCGGGGCGCCAGACGCACGCGGCCGGGGTCGGCGCTCACAGGGCCCACAGCGAGATCGCCGGGAACTGCGGCGACATCACCACGACGAACCGGAGCAGCAGTCCGCCCAGGAGGACGCACACCGCCGCGATCAGCTCCCGCCGCGGCTCGGCCCAGCGCGGCACGGCCTTGCCGTGGAGCAGAAGCGGCAGCAGCAGTCCCAGCCCGACCACCCCGATCCAGAACACCGCCCCGAAGCCGCCGCTGATCAGCGGTCCCGCCGTCCGGCCGAGGAAGACGAGCAGAAGCGCGATCAGGCACAGCTCGAGCGCCATGGAGAACCGATCGGCCCGCGCCAGCTTGGCGATCGTGGTCCGGGCGCCGGCGTTGCCGCGCCGGAGCAGCAGCAGCAGCAGCGCGTACGACGTCGAAGCCGCCGAGGCGAGAAACAGCGCCCCCAGGAGACGCGCGTTGTGCCAGACCGGGATGCTCGTCGCCTCCACCAAGACCCCGGTGTAGCCGGCCAGGCCGAAGCCGAAAAAGGTGCCGGCCAGGCTCCACGCCAGCATGAGTGGCCGTGGCAGGCCGCGCGCCCAGCCCAGCGCGCGGACCGCCGGCGACCAGGAGAGTCGGCCACTCTCGACCAGCGCCCAGATGAAGGCGCCGAACGAAAAGAGCCCGAATCCCGAGACGGTCCAGGTTCCGAGCGAGATCGGCGACCAAGGCTTGAACAGGAGGGCGGGGACCCGGTGGCTCGCGACCAGCATGTGCCAGAAGCGGAGCGGCACGCCCAGGTCGAGAATCAGCAGGACCGCACAGGTGAGCAGCAGCGGAAACGACCACACGTAGCCCAGCCGGACCGCCACCCGGTCGCGCGGGTCGTCGGCCAGGAGGAGCAGGGTCGCGATGAAGTAGGTGCCGGCCGAGAGGCCGCCGAGAAAGAAGTAGAGCACGATGTACCAACCCCAGTGGGGCGGGAAGCCTTGGCCGACGTATGGAGAGGCGACCTGCAGGAGGGCCGGGACCAGGGGCGCGCTCACGCGTGGCACCCGCAGCCGCCCCCGCACCCGCCGCTCCCGCAGCCCGACGCGAGCGCGGGCCCGAGATCGGCGTCCGGCGCGGGCCGCCGCGAGCGGCCGGACTCGTTGGCCCCGTGAATGGCGTGCATGAAGGCCACGGTGTCCCGGCCGGGGGCCGGCGGCCTGGGCGGCACCGGCGGATCGCTTCCCTCGTCGCCCATTCCGTCCATCCGCTCCTTCCGGAACGCCACCACGCTACCTACCGCCACGGCCGCCGCGGTGAGCGCGCTCAGCCCGAGCCCTTCCGCCACATGCTCCGACGGCAGTCTCGGCGCCGGGGGGAGGCCATACACCGCCGGCTCATCCACCAGCAGGAAAAAGCAGTTGAGCCCGCCGACGATCTCCTCCTTGCCGTAGACGTAGGCCGGAACGCCGGCGGCGGTGAGGTCGGCCACGCGCTGGTCGGCCAAGGCCATCAGCTCGCTGACCTCGCCGAAGCGGATCGAGTCGGTGGGGCAGGCCTGGGCGCAGGCCGGTTCCATGCCGTGCTGGAGCCGGTCGTAGCAGAGGGTGCACTTGTGCGCCTTGCCGTCCTTCCCGATATCCACCACTCCGAACGGGCAGGCAGGGATGCAGGCGCGGCACCCGTTGCAGACATCCTCCTGGATGTAGACGCTGTCGAACTCGGTCCGGATGATGGCGCCGGTGGGGCAGACCTCGAGACAGCCTGCCCGGACGCAGTGCTTGCACACGTCCGACATCATCAGCCAGCGCGAGCCCTTGAGGAACCCGTCCTGGCTCCGATCTTCGGGGATCTGCTCGATGAAGCGGACGTGGCGCCAGTCCAGCGCGCTGAGCCGGCCGGTGTTGTCGTACGAATCGCCGCTGAGCTCGACCACGCCGTCGTTGAGTGCCGGCAGCTCGTTCCACTGGTGGCAGGCCGTCTGGCAGGCCTTGCAGCCGATGCACACCGTGGTATCGGTGAAGAAGCCCTTAGCCATGGTAGACCCCGAGCGGCTGGTCGAGCGGGAACGGGCGCGGCTTGGCCAGGATGTCGGCCGGATCGCTCGCCGCCTCGGTCAGGGCGATCGCCCGATCGATGTTGGCCTCCGCGGCCTGGCGCTCGCGCCGGCCCACGTGCGGCATCGTCGTCCCCTCGGCGGCCATCTTCGCTTGCACGGCCCGGGCCCGCCGCCCGGCCTCGACCTGGCACATGAACACCTTGGCCTCGTGGATGGTGACGTTGGGGTCGGCCACCATGGCGGCCAGCTCGTTGGTCACGGCGCCCGTCACCAGCCCGCGATAGCCCCAGTGGAACGGCATGCCCACCTGGTGCACGGTGCGGCCCATGACCTCGAACGGCCGGAGCCGCCGGGTGACCAGCGCCTTGCACTCGATCGCGCCCCGCGGAGTCGAGATGGTGACCCAAGCCGTGTTCTCGATGCCGCGCTCGCGGGCCAGCTCGGGCGAGAGCTCGATGAACAGCTCGGGCTGCAGCGCCGTGAGCCAGGGCATCCAGCGGGTCATCGCGCCGCTCAGGTGGTGTTCGGTCAGGCGGTAGGTCGAGATCACGATCGGGTAGGCGCCGTCGCCCGGATCGATGTAACGGTTGCCCACGACGTTGAAGGTCTTGGCGACCGGATTCCGTCGGTGCGAGGGATAGAGCGCGTTGGCCACCGGCCCCTCCCATGGCTCGTAGTGGGTCGGCAGCGGACCGTCCACCAGGCCGCTCGGCGCGTAGAGCCAGATCTTGCCGTCGGGCTTCATGATGAACGGCTGGTCGCCGTCGAGCGCGTCCATCCCGCCCTTGGCCCAGACGCCCTTCGAGTCGGGCGCCTTGGTCGGCGGATAGTCGGGCACGTCGTATCCTACCCATTGCCGCTTCGTCTCGTCCCACCAGACGTAGCGCTTGCGGTCGGACCAAGGGCGGCCCGCCGGATCGGCGCTGGCCCGGTTGTAGAGGATGCGGCGGTTGGACGGCCAGGCGAAAGCCCAGCCCAGGGCCACGTCGTCGTCCCCGCTTCGGGCGGCGGCGAGGTTCTGCCCCTCCGCCGGGTACACGCCGGTGTAGACCCAGGCGCCTGCCGCGGTCGACCCGTCGTCCTTGAGATCGGTGAAGGCGGCGACCTGCTTCCGGTCGGGCAGGGTATAGCCGTTGATTTCCTTGAGCACGCTGTCGGCGGTCGCCTCGCCGTTCCGCTCCTCGAAGCGCCAGTCGAGCGCCAGGAACGGCGCGTCGTTCGGGTTGGTCGAGCCGGCGTAGCGTTGCTTGAGCCGGAGCACGAGCTGGTGGGTGAACCAGAGGTCGCTCTTGCAGTCGCCGGGCGAGTCCACGCCCTTGTCGTGCCACTGGATCAGCCGCTGGGTGTTGGTGTAGGTCCCGTCCAGCTCGGGGGTGGTGGAGGACGGGAAGAAGAACACTTCGGTCTGGATGGCCGAGGGGTCGCTCACATCGGGCGCCTTCCAGAATTCCGCCGTCTCGGTGACGAACAGGTCCTTCACCACCAGCCAATCGAGCCTGGCCATGCCGGCTCGCTGGTACAGCGCGTTCTGGCCGCCCACGGCCGGGTTCTGGCCGATCGCCATGAAGCCCCGCAGGACCCGCTCGTGCATGGCGACGAACATGGGCATGTGCGAGTGGTCGCCGACGTTCTTGGGAAGGTACTGGTAGCCCCACTCGTTGTCGGCCCGGGCCGAGTCGCCGTACCAGGCCTTGAGCAGGGAGACCATGTACTTCCGCCCGTTGGCCCACCAGCCGGTGGTGGGCATCTCGTGGGCCAGCCAGCCCGCCAGCGTGTCGTGCTGGACCAGCTGGGCCGTGGGGGCCGGGAGGTACCCCGGCAGCAGGTTGTAGAGGGTGGCGATGTCGGTCGAGCCCTGGATGGTGGCGTGCCCCCGGAGCGCGAGGATGCCCCCGCCGGGCCGCCCGATGTTGCCGAGCAGCGACTGGATCAAGGTGGCGGCGCGGATGTACTGTACGCCCACCGTATGCTGGGTCCATCCCACGGCGTAGGCGAAGGCCGAGGTTCGCTCGCGGCCCGAGTTGTCGCACAGGATCCGGGCGACCTCCAGAAACTGCGCCTCGGTGCAGCCGCACACCCGGGCCACCAGCTCGGGCGTGTACCGGGCGTAATGACGCTTGAGGATCTGGAAGACGCAGCGCGGGTGCTGGAGGGTGGGGTCGGTCCGCGGCGGATGCGCCCGGAAATCTACCCCGGGCTGGCCCTCCTTCGACTGGCCCGTGTCGCTGCTCTGCGCCTGCTTCGGCGTGCCCGGCAGGGTGCCCTCGTAGGCCCAGGTGCGGGTGTCGTACTGTCCCTTGTCGGGCTCGAAGCCGGAGAAGAGGCCGTCGAGGTCCTCGGTGTCCTGGAAGCTGTCCCCGACGATGGTGGAGGCGTTGGTGTAGTGGAGGACGTACTCCTTGAACCAGCGCTCCTCCGTGAGGATGAAGTTGACGATCCCGCCGAGGAAGGCGATGTCGGTGCCCGACCGGATGCCGACATACCGGTCGCACATGGCGCTGGTCCGGGTGAACCGCGGGTCCACGTGGATCAGCTTCGCGCCGCGCTGGCGCGCCTTCATGGCCCAGCGGAACCCCACCGGATGGCACTCGGCGAAGTTGCTGCCCATGATCACGATCGCATCCGAGTTCTGCAGGTCCTGCTGGAACGTCGTCGCGCCGCCCCGCCCGTAGCTAGCTCCCAGACCGGGAACCGTAGAGGAGTGTCATATTCGGGCTTGGTTCTCGAGGAAGACCCCGCCCAGTCCGCGGAACGCCTTGGCCTGGGCGTAATTCCACTCGTTGTCGATGGTGGCGCCGCCGAGCGAGCCAAGGCCGAGGGTGTGGTTGAGGGTGACCTCGCGGCCGTCCACCATGCCGGTGCGCTGGAAGGTTTCGTCCCGGGTGCGCTTGACCCGGTCGGCCACCATGTCCATCGCCCGGTCGAGCTCGATCGGCTCCCAGGCCGTGCCGCCCGGCCGCCGGTAGAGGCAGCGGACCGGTCGCTCGGGATTGACCGTGAGCTGGAAGCTGGCCGAGCCCTTGGGACAGAGCGTCCCGCGGTTGATCGGCGAGTCGGGGTTGCCCTCGAGGTTGACCAGCCGACCATCGCGGACGTGGAGCAGGATGCTGCAGCCCACCGCGCAGTAGGGACAGATCGACGGCACCACCTTGGTGCGCTCGATCTTCCACGCCAGAGGCAGGGTGGCCGCGCGCGCCTGCTCCGGCTCCAGGCCGAGTGACACCAGGCTGCCGAGCGCGCCGCCCGACGCGGCGAGGCCGGAGCGCCGGAGGAACTGTCGTCGGGAGAGGCGGGAGTGGTCCACAGTGCGGTCCGCGGTAGTCGGGGAAGTCCGGAGCCGGCCCCGGAGCGCGCCGGGCCTCACGGCAGCGCGCCGTCCTGATACACACTAGCGCCGCTTGGCGTCCGCGGTCCAGTCCCGCCGCTTGTGAGCGACGTTCGAGATCCGTATGTTGGCGGGTCCGCTCGTCTCCAGACCCTTCGGCGCGGTGTCCCATGGAACCTGCCGCCCCACTCGTCCCCTCACCCCGCCGCCGCTTCCTCGGCCGGCTTTCCATCGCCCTCTCGGGTTTCATCGCCGCCGCCACGACGGTTCCGGTCATCGCCTTCCTGCTGGCGCCGCTGACGCGGAAGGAGCCGCGGGTGTGGCGGGCCGTGGGTCCGGTGGACGGCTTCACGGTCGGCCAGACGGTCAACGTGGTGTTCGAGGACGCGACCCCGCTCCCCTGGGCCGGGGTCACGGCCCGCACGGCCGCCTGGCTCCGCCGCGACGACGCCGAACGGTTCACCGCCTTCAGCGTGCACTGTACCCACCTGGGCTGTCCGGTGCGCTGGGTGGCCGACGCCGAGCTGTTCCTCTGCCCCTGTCACGGCGGCGTGTACTACGCCGACGGTACCGTGTCGGCCGGCCCGCCGCCGCGTACCCTGCCGCAGTATCCGGTCCGGGTGCGGAACGGGCAGGTCGAGATCCTGACCAGCCCCATTCCGATCGCCTGAGCGTGCTCGCCCGCCTGCTGGCCTGGCTCGACGACCGGAGCGGCCTGGTCACCGCGACTCGCCAGGCGCTGGAGCATCCGGTGCCGCCGCGCACCGGCTGGTGGTACGTCTTCGGCAGCGCTACGCTGATCGCCTTCATCCTCCAGGTGGCCACCGGCATCGCCCTGGCCACCGCGTACGTGCCGTCGAGCGGCCAGGCCTACGAGAGCCTGCGGTTCATCACCGAGCAGGCCATGCTGGGCCGCTTCCTTCGGGGCATGCACTACTTCGGCGCCTCGGCGATGGTGCTGCTGATCGGGATCCACGTCTCCCGCACCTATATCATGGCCGCCTACAAGTTCCCCCGGGAGCTCAACTGGCTCACGGGGGCGGTCCTGCTGCTGCTGACGCTGGCGCTGGCCTTCACCGGGCAGCTGCTGCGCTGGGATCAGACCGCGGTGTGGTCGGTCATCGTGGGCGCGGCCCAGGCGGCGCGGATGCCGCTGGTGGGTGAACAGATCGGCCGGTTCATCCTGGCGGGCGACACGATCGGCGGGGCGACGCTGAGCCGGTTCTTCGCCTTCCACGTCTTCTTCATTCCGGCGATCGTGTTCGGCTTCATCGGCCTGCACCTCGTGCTGGTGCTCCGGCACGGGATCTCGGAGCGGACCCGGGACGGTCCCGTGGTGGACCCGACCACCTACCGGGCGGGCTATGCCGCGCTGCTCGAGCGGGAGGGCGTCCCCTTCTGGCCCGACGCCGCCTGGCGTGACGTGGTGTTCGGCGCGGCGGTGACCGCGACGATCGTGCTGCTGGCGCTGGTCATCGGCCCGCCGCACCTGGCCCCCCCCCCCGACCCCAGCATTCTCGAGGCCTACCCGCGGCCCGACTGGTATTTCCTCTGGTATTTCGCGCTGCTGGCGCTGGCGCCCAACAACCTCGAGTCGGCCATCATCGTGCTCGGCCCGCTGGTCTTCGGGGCGGCGCTGCTGCTGGTGCCGGTGTTCAACAAGGGCGGGCGCACGATGCGGCGGCGCCCGTGGGCGCCGCTGCTCGTGGTCTTCATCTGGACGACCATCGTGATTTTCTGGATCGCGGGGGTCCGGGCCGACTGGTCGCCCGACTTTGCGGCCAAGGTGCTTCCCGCCTCGCTGGTGGGCAACCAGGCGCCGGAGGCGCTGGCCGGCGCCCGGCTGTTCCACGAGAAGGGCTGCGAGTTCTGCCACCAGATCGGCGGCTACGGCGGCCGCCGCGGGCCCGAGCTCACCGACGTGGCCACCCGGATGCACCCTGACGAGATTACCGCCCGGATCACCAACGGCAGCCCCAACATGCCGGCCTACGTCCGGACCCTCAAGCCCGAGCAGGTCCGGGCGCTGACGGCGTTTCTGTCGACCCGGAAGTAGGCCGGCCCGTCCTCAGAAGCTGAGCTTGAGGATGGTGCCGTTCACGCCGACCATCCAGCCGGCCTCCCGTCCCGCGAACGCCACCGCCCAGTAGCCCGACACGCCGTCGAGCGTGGTCCAGGTCGCTCCCTCGTCGGGCGACCAGGCCGCTCCCGCCGGACCGGTCGCGACCACGGTGCGCTGGCCGTAACCCGGCACGTACGCCAGGCCGTAGATCGCGCTCGCGAAGGGGGTGGGCGTCGCCAGTGTCCACGTGACCCCGCCGTCGTCCGAGACCGCGACGTTGTCGGTCGGCGGCGTGCTGCTGCCGAGGTCGCCGCCGCCGAGGATGCCGTGGTGTGGATCGCGGAAGGCCACGCTGAGCCCGCCGGAGATGGAAGTGCCCTGGGTAATCGGTGTGTCGTAGGCCTGCCAACTGTCGCCCCCGTCGGTGGTGGCCAGGATCCGCGCCTTGGCCGCGCCGCCGGTGGCGATCCAGGCCCGCTTGCCGCCCTGGGTGGCCACGCAGGTCCCGCTCGCCGCGAAGGCCGCCTCGCCGTCCTGCGCCGCCGGCAGCTGTGCCCCGATGTTCTGCCAGGTTTTGCCGTCGGTGGTGCGGATGACGGGAAAGACCCCGCTGACCGCGTCGCTGAAGGTCACGCCGCTCTCTGATCCCAGAACGCGAAACAGTCGTAGAACGCATCCGGATTCTCGTTCTGGAACTGGAGCTGCCAGGTGGCGCCGCCGGGCATCCTCACCCGCGAGCATGGCCCGATGTCCGATTCGAAGCTGCAGTCCGTCGTGCGCGAGATCCGGGCGCAGCTGGCCGGCGCCAACGACCTCCCCCCCGACACCCGGCGCTCGCTCGAGACCCTGGTCCAGGATCTCGAGGCCGTCGCCAACCGGCCGCCAGGCGAGGGCGCGGCGCCCGACGGCCTGCAGGAGCGCCTGGCCGACAGTGTCCGCCGGCTCGAGGCCTCGCATCCAGTCCTCTCGACCACCCTGGGCAACGTGGTGGACGCGCTGGCCTTCTTCGGCCTGTAACCGGCGCCGGCGGCCGGACCCGGCCGCCCTGGCGCCCGCGGGTGG
>JBBRGH010000092.1:0-9730 GCA_038240915.1 Gemmatimonadales bacterium
AGGCCACGTTACGCTTGTCCCTGCTCGGCATACACCTGCACCCGGGCAGGCCGCACCAGTGCGCCCTTGAACCGGTAGCCCGCCTGGAAGGTGGCGCTCACCTGGTGGTCCTGCGCCGGCGACGGGGGCGGCAGGGTCGACACGGCCTCATGGAGGCTGGGGTCGAAGGGCATCCCGACCGGATCGATCCGCTCCAACCCCGCGGCCAGGAGCTCCTTCCGGAGCTTCCGATCCACCAGCTCCACGGCCTGCCGGACCTGTTCGCCGGTGGCGGAGGCGCCTTCCGCTATCAGGCGTTCCATGTCGTCCAGCGCATCGAGCAGGCGGCCCACCAGGGCGGCCTGAGACCGGTCGGCCTGCTCGGCGCGCTCGCGGGTCGCGCGCTTGCGGTAGTTGTCGTACTCCGCGGCCAGGCGGAGGTGCCGGTCGCGCTCCTGCTCGAGCTGGTCCTCGAGCCAGCGAATGGCCTGGGTGTCGGGTTCCATGGGCAGGCCGGCGGCGCCGCCGCTCCGGCCGCGAAAGTCGGATTGGGTGTCGGGTTCGCGGGACGACGGCTCCTGGGACATGTCCGTGGAGGCCAGGTCGGCACCATCGGAGCTGGGGCCCGTCGCGGCGGCAGGATCGGCCATGCCGCCGGCCGTATGCATCCGCTCGATGTCGTCCGCGTATTCACCGCTAAATCTTCGCTTATCAGTCACTTGCGTCCTCGTGGTTGCGAGAGCTGAGTGGAAGATAATAGCAGGCCGCGTGCCGGAGGGGATGGGTCAGAGTGGCAGGCTTCCGGGTGCGCGGGGATCACCCGGCGGCCCGCGCGGTCCCCGCCCTCAGCCTCGCAGCCGCCGAAGCAGGAGGTGCAGGGCCGCCTGCGCCGCTCGCGCGCGGATGTCGTGGCGGCTCCCGGGCAGGAGCGAGCGATGCGCGGTGACGCTGCCCGCGTGCGCCACCCCGTACCAGATTGTGCCCACGGGTTTGGCCTCGCTGCCGCCGCCGGGGCCGGCGATGCCGGTCACCGAGACCGCCGCATCGGCGCCCAGGCGCTCGGCCGCCCCCTGCGCCATGGCGCGGGCCACGGGCTCACTGACCGCCCCATGGGCCGCCACCAGCGCCGGGTCCACTCCGAGGACCCGCTCCTTGAGCGCGTTGGCATACGCCACCACCCCACCGAGGTACACGTCGGAGCTGCCCGGGATCTCCGTCAGCCGCGTCCCCACCAATCCTCCGGTGCACGACTCGGCCGTCGCGAGGGTGGCGCCGCGGCTGCGGGCTGCTGCCAGCACCAGCTCGGCCAGATCCGCCTCGCCCTCGCCGTAGACGTGCTCGCCGCCGCGCTCCCGCAGCAGCGCGACCGCCGCCTCCAGGCGCGCGTCGGCCTCCGGCGCCGGCAGGCGCCAGGCGCTCACCCGGAGGTCCACGCCGTCGAGGCCGGGAAGGTAGGCCAGGCTGAGCGGCGCGATGTCGCGCTCGATCTCGCCCATCCGCTCCGCGAGAGTGGATTCGGGAATGCCCGTCGTCCGGACCTGGCGCGAGCGGATGACCCGCCCGTCGGCCCGCGCCGCCAGCCTCGGGGCCACTTCGTGTTCCAGCAGCTGCCGCATCTCGCCGGGGACGCCGGGCAGCATGATGGCGAGCCCCGCCTCGCCCTCGAGCCAGAGACCCGGGGCGGTGCCCCACCGGTTTCGGAGCACCGTCGCGCCGGCGGGCACGTCCGCCTGGCTGCGATTGCTCTCGACCGGGACCCGTCCGATCCGGGCGAACCGCTCGACCAGCGCGGCCCAGACCGACTCGTCGAACTCGAGCGGAGCCTCGAACAGTTCGGCCACCACTTTCTTGCTGATGTCGTCCCGGGTCGGGCCCAGGCCGCCGGTCGTCAGCACGGCGCCGGTGCGGGCGAGCGCCTCGCGGACCGCGTCGCGGATGGCGTCGGGGCTGTCGCTCACGCTGGTCCGGCGGACGACGCTCACGCCCAGCGCGGCCAGGGCGCGCGCGATCTCGGCGCCGTTGGTATCGACGGTGTAGCCCAGCAGCAGCTCCGTACCGATCGTGACGAGCTCGAGGTTCACCGGTGACCGTCCATTCGCCACGAAGCGAGGGGGCATGATCCGGCTCATGCCCCCTCGCTTCGGACAGGGTGATGCCGGGCGGGAATCGGTCCCCGCGCTAGCGCAGGCGCTGGGAGAACAAGCCCCGGTTTCGGTACAGGTACTGCGCGAACGAGGAGACGGTGAGCAACGTGGCGACGGCCAGCGCCACCGCCACGAACCCGCCGTGAAACTCGTTCCAGAACTCGGCGAAACGGCTGTGCTCCCAGCCCATCGGTTTCCGCGCGTCGCGGAAGGCGAACCAGAGGATCACCGCGCCGATGAAGATGTTCTGGATGGTGGTCTTGAGCTTGCCCGCCCCGCCGGCGGGGATGACCACCCCGCGCCGGCTGGCCCACCAGCGGAAGACCGTCATCGCCACCTCGCGGCCGATCAGCAGCAGGCAGACCCAGAGCGGAATGCTGCCCCAGATCGGGATGTCGTAGAGGTCGTGGCGGGCGCGCGAGATCCAGTAGATCGGGATGAGCGTGGCGAAGAGCAGCAGCTTGTCGGCGATCGGGTCGAGCAGCTTGCCGATGTCGCTGACCTGATTCCGGGTTCGGGCCAGGTGGCCGTCATAGATGTCGCTGATGGCGGCGGCGAGAAAGATCACGAAGGCGATGAGCTTCGGCCAGTACCCCTCGATGAACGGCAGCAGCGCGATCACTGGCGTGAAGCAGATCCGGATCAGCGTGATGATGTTCGGGAGGGTCCACATGCCGCGGCCTACCCCAGCGACTTGACGACGTTCTTGCTGATCGCCTTCAGGGTGTCGAAGACCCCGTCCCCGGTGAGCGCCACGGCCTCGAAGTAGGGTGCCCGCTCGATCCACTGGCCGTCCTCCTGGCTCACCAGGTACTCGGACTCGCGGTTGGGATCGGGGACCACCCGCTGGCGGGCCGGGTCGTCCACCGGCCAGCCGGGATTGAGCGACGCCTGCAGCTCGGCCACGGGGGCGGCATTGGGAAGGTCGCGCTTGTTGTACTGGATGGCGAAGGGGATCCGGGTGAGATCGTAGCCGTGCTGAGTCATGTTCTCGTACAGGTTCTGCATGGCCTCGATGTTGGCGTCCATCCGCTCGATCTGGCTGTCGGCCACGAACACCACCCCGTCCACCCCCTTGAGGATGAGCTTGCGCGAAGCGTTGTAGTAGACCTGCCCCGGCACGGTGTAGAGGTGAAACTTGACCTTGAAGCCGCGGATGGTGCCGAGATCCACCGGCAGGAAATCGAAAAACAGGGTCCGCTCGGTCTCGGTGGCCAGGGAGATCATCTTCCCGCGCGAGCCCGGCGCCACCTTGTTATAGACGAACTCGAGATTGGTCGTCTTCCCGCCCAGCCCGGGTCCGTAGTACACGAGCTTGCAGTTGATTTCGCGCGAGGCGTAGTTGATCATCGACATGCTTGCGGTCTCCCTCAGGCCCCGAAGAGTTTGTCGATCTCGTCTTCCGCCTCGCCCAGGAAGTCCGACGCGACGCCGGGCGCACTGGTGCCGTCCCGATTGAACATGTCGGTGAAGACCTGGGTGAGTTGCACCACCGCCGACTTGACCCGCAGCTTGACCAGCCCCAGCGTGGTGCGGTTGTCGAACAGCACCACGAGGATCACCCGCCGGGCCACGTCGGCCAGGTACATCGACTCCTTCTCGCCCTGGTGGAACAGCGCGCCGAACTCGGGCTCGCCGAGCATCCGGGCCAGCTGATCGTTGGCGCTGAAGTCGGCCGCGGTCAGCGAGGCGAAGGCCGTGGGATCGAACCGTGGCGCCTCGCCGACGGTGGCGACCATCTGCCCGGTGCGGTCCACGATCAGGGCGGTCCGGGCGTTGGACTCGGCCAGGAAGCCGCTCAGGATAACCTGAATCGCGCCGGCGTCCTCCTCCCGGAAGGACCAGCTCGACGACCCGCTCACCGCGGTCTGCCCCTCATGCGCGTCCGCCTCATGCCAGAGTGCTTTCCAGCCCGCGCAGAATGGTCTGCGCCCGGCGCCGGAGCACCGGTTGCCGCTCCCAGGCCAAGTAGTCGCGTAGCAGCCGGATGGTGTCGACACCAGTCTGGCCGGCCAAGAAGCCGAGCGCGGCCAGCCGCCGAAGCGGGCGGGAGCTGAACAGATCCCGCCGGTGGGTGGCCAGCCGGCGCTGGGCCAGTGTCCACCCCGCCATCGCGCCCGCCGCCACTCCGCCCGCGAAGAGCCAGGCGCGCGACCGCATCAGGTGCTCGGTCCTCTCACGACACCTCCTGCCGCGCCACCAGGGCGTGGGCCAGGGTGACGCCGTCCACGTATTCCAGGTCGCCGCCCATCGGCAGCCCGCGCGCCAGCCGGGTGACCCGGACCTCGAGCCCCGCGAGGAGCTGCTGGATGTACGTTGCGGTGACCTCGCCCTCCATGGAGGGGTTGGTGGCGAGGATGACCTCGCGAATGCCGCCCTCGCGCACCCGGGCCACCAGGTGATCGAGCCGGAGCGCCTCGGGTCCTACGCCGTCGAGCGGGGACAGCCGTCCGCCCAGCACATGGTACCGACCTCGGAAATCGGTGGACCGGTCCACCACCTGCACGGTCGAGGCCTCCTCCACGACGCAGAGCAGCGCCGGATCCCGCCGCGGGTCGCGGCAGATGGCACAGGGCTGCTCCTCCGTGAGGTTGCCGCACTCCCCGCACGGCCGCACGCGCTCGCTCACCGCGACCAGGGCCGCGGCCAGGCGCCCCGCCTGTTCGGGAGGTTGCTGGAGCAGATGGAAGGTGAGGCGTTGAGCCGTCTTGCGGCCGATCCCCGGAAGTCGAGCCAGCTCCGTGATCAGCGCGTCGATGGCGCTCACCGTCAGCCGGCGACGAACGGCAGCGAGGGGACCTTCCGCATTTCGGCCTGGAGCAGATCGGCCGCGCGCCGCTGCGCCTCGGCGACGGCCGCCGTCACTAGATCCGCCAGGAACTCCGCGTCATGCCCTGCGAACACGGTCGGGTCGATCGCGACCGACCGGACCGTCCCCCGCCCGTCGGCGGTGACGCGCACCATCCCGCCACCCGCCGAGGTCTCGATGGTCCGACTCGCGAGCTCGGTCTGAAGTTGCTGCAACCGGCCTTGCATCTGCTGGCCGAGCTGAAAGAGCTGCTGGAGATCCGCCATGCTGTCGGGTAGTCCGGCCATGTTCGGGCAAAGTAAGGGGATACGGAAGGCACGGGCAAGCTAATCCACGATCTCCAAATCTAACGCATCGGCCGCCGTGTCGAGGGTCGGGTCCTGGGTCCGGAAAGTCCTGAGCCGGTCCGCTTTCAGGCTGGCATCGGTAAGTTTGCGGGGTTTGGGTGGCGGCCCCCCCCCGCTGATTCCTGCTTCGGTGACCCGGAGCCGGGCGACCTGACCGATGGCTCGGCCGAGCTCCTCCTCGACCAGTTGCGCCTGCGCCTGCAGCCGCTCAGCGAAGAGCGGATTGGCCTCGGCAAGCTCGACCGTTAGCCAGGGCAGCTCCAGGGCCGCCGGCGACGTGTGCGACAGGGCCTCCCCCAGAAACCGGCTCCGGGTCCGAACCGCTCCCACGATACCGCTCCAGGCAGCCTGGATGGCCGGCAAGGTGGCGGGAATGGAGTCCACTGGCGAGGGCGGCGCGATCGAACCGGTCCCGGAAGGCACCCCGCCGAAGGCTCCCGCTGGCGGCGTCTCCTGCGACGGCACGGCCACCGGACCGCTGTCCGCGAGCAGCGGCGGACCTCCGCTCGGGCGCGAGCCCGGCCCCTGCGGGGGCAACCGAGCCGGATCGCCGGCCGGGGCCGAACTCGCCGGGCCCAGCACCTGCGCCAGGTCGACGATCCGGTCGAGCATCGTCCACCGGAGCAGCAGCGTCTCGACGATGAGCCGGGGGTTCCCACTCCGCCGGATGGGCCCCTCGCTCTCCGCCAGCAGCCGGAGCATGCGGAGCAGGTCCCCGGGCGCGATCCGGTCCCGCTGGCGTTCGAGCGCGGCCCGGAGTGCCTCCGTCAGCCCTTCCGGAACATTTCCCAGTTGGAGCATCAGCAGCGCCCGGAGGGCCTCGCCTGCCCCGCCCATGAACTCGGCCAGGTCGGCGCCGGCATTGACCAACCGGTCCACCAAGGGAAAGACGCCCGCCGGGCGGCGCTCGGCCACCAGCTCGAGGACCTCGGCATAGAGCTCGTCGCCCACCAGGCCCAGCACCGCGCGGACCCGCTGGGCGGTGACCGCGCCCTCGCCAAAGCTCAGACACTGGTCGAGCACGCTGAGGGCATCCCGCATGCCCCCGTCGGCGTGCCGGGCGATCAGCGTCAGCGCGTCGTCGTCCGCGGCAATCCCCTCGGCCTCGAGCACCTGGCGCAGCCGGTCCCGGATGGCGGCGGGCCCGATCCGGCGGAAGTCGAACCGCTGCAACCGGGAGAGCACCGGGGCCGCGGCGGCAGCGATCTTCTGCGGCTCGGTGGTGGCGAAGACGAAGACCACGCCCGGCGGCGGCTCCTCGAGCACCTTGAGGAGCGCGTTCCACGCCTCGCGGGTGAGCATGTGGGCCTCGTCCACGATGTACACCTTGAACTGCCCCTCGCGGGACGCGGCGTACATGGCGCGCTCGCGCAGATCCCGCGCGTCGTCTACGCCGCGGTTGCTGGCGGCGTCGATCTCGACGACGTCGAGGTTGGTCGAGCCGTTCCAGACCCGGAGGCAGTTCTCACACTCGCCGCAGGGATCCCCGGTGGCATCGCGGTTGGGGCAGTTGAGCGCCATCGCCAGGATCCGCGCGGCCGTGGTCTTGCCGACGCCGCGAGGACCGGTGAGCAGGTAGCCGTGGCCGACGCGGCCGCGGGCCACGGCGCCCCGAAGCACGGCGGCCACATGGTCCTGCACCAGCAGGTCGGCGAAGCGTTTGGGGCGGTAGCGGCGTGCGAGAGCGATGGTCATGGGCGGAGGGAAAAGAAAAGTGCCTCAGGCTCCCCGAAGCGACACCGGGCATCGCTTAGCGCTGCTACCGGCGAGGTCCTGACGCGGTTCACGCGCCGGCGCCCTTCGGACCTGAGGCACGAGTAATATACACCGGGTGTCGGGTGGATGGAACCGTCTGCCGGGGGAGCGGGAGGTCGGAGCTGTACCTGTCCACGCCATAGCGCCAGCTGCCATCCGGCTGGCCGCGAAGGACCTCGAGGAACTTCCCCTCTCAGCCCAGGATGGTTCGCTGCCGTTCCTGCATGTGGCGCAGTTCCCAGGTCTCGGCCACCACGCCGCCGAGCAGGAAGACGATGGCGGTGTAGTAGATCCAGAGGATGAACAGGACCGCCGCTCCGACGTTGGCGTCACCCGCGGCGCTGCCCACCGTCGCGAAGTGCCCGAGGTAGAGCCCGTAGAGACGCTTAGCCGCCTCGAACAGCAGTGCGGTGAAGGTGGAGGCCAGGAGCGCGGTCCGCCAGGGGAGTCGCCGGACCGAGGCATAGCGGTAGGTGACGTAGAACAGGGAGACCGAAAAACCGAACGCCAGCAGCTCGGCGAGCACCCGGCCCAGAGTGGAAAAGAAAAAGGCCAGCGGCGCGATCACCCGCTGTTCTCCCCGGGCCCAGGCGAGGGTCACGATCGTGCTCAGGACTGTGTTGGCCAGAAAGAGCACGACCGTCGCGACCACCATCAGCGCGTCACGCAGTTTCCCCGCCAACCAGCTGAACAGGAAGTTGCGCGGCGGCAGGGGACGGGCCGAGACGTCGTAGATGTCGTTGAGCGACGTGCGGACCCCGGCGAAGAGTCGCGTGCTGAACCAGATGAACGCCGGGGCCGCATAAAGGGAGATCTGGCCCCGGTTCCGGGCCACGCCCACCAGAAGCTTTTCGACCAGCGCGAAGGGGTCGCGGCCGGGGGCCGAGGTGTGAGGCGGGAAAAAGCGGTGGAATAAGGCGGCCGCATCCACCGCCGGGCCGCCGGCGATGGCTTGGGCCAGGTGGGTCAGGCCGATCAGGACCAGGAGGACGAACGGGACCGCCGCCAGCAGCGCGTCGAAGGTGAGCGCGCTGGCCAGGAACGGGATGTTGTTCTCGTCCGCGGCCTGAACGGTGCGGCGGAGGAAACCGGCGGGAGTGCGGTGCCACCCGCCGGGCCGCACCCGCTTCAGGCGAGCGGCTCCTCGAAGTCACCCACCGCCCGGCGCCGGGCCCGTGACTCGGCCAGCCGTCGCTCCAGCTCCTCGCGCGCCGACGGACCGGACGCGCGGGGACGGAGCGGCGGCAGGCTGGCGCCTTCGTCCAGCTCGTCCTCGTCCTCCTCCGCCAGATCGTCCAGCGCGGCCTTGCCGCTGCCGAACTGCGACGCGAGCTCGTCGAGTTTTTCCTCGGTGACGGCCCGGAGCTTCCACAGCTTCCGCTGGAGCACCCGGCGGGTCTCCTCGCCGGTGCGGGGGGCGTACAGCAGCGCCAGCCCGGCACCGAGCACCGCCCCCCAGAAGAGCCATTTGGCGGACGCATCACCGCCCCGCTCGACGTACACCACTTCCCTGCCCTGGCTGCGACGGACCATCCGCTCCTCCTATTCCCCGGCGTCGGGATCGTCTTCGGCCGCCACCAGCACGGGCCGGAGCGCCGCGTGATGCTGCATGGGAGCCTCGACGAAACGATTGATGTCCTTTTCGGTGCCGTTCACGTTGAGCTGTTCGAACAGAAAAGCGAAGGTCCGTTCGAGGTCCGCGGCGATCACCTGCCGCAGGTTCTCCGGCAGCGACCACATCTCGCGCTTGAACGGCCCGATGGCCTTCTTGCGCGCCGTGTAGTAGAACTGCTCGGCCGTATCCCCGCTCTTCCGCTCGCCGGCGGCGTTCTCGTCCACCCACCGGTGCAGCCGCTCCTTGAGCTCGGTGGGGAGCGTGGGATGGTCGAAGACGAGGTTCTGGAAGTTCGTGGCGAGGTGGATTTCGGCGGTCTCGATCCGGGGAAAATTGCCGAACGCGTTGGACGGGAGCGTGCTGGCCCCGTGTTGCACCGCGCCCGCCAGGCCGTATTCGTCGCGCGCGGCCTTCGAAAGCGCGGCCAGGGCATCGAGGTCGATCTTGACGTCGGCCATCGTGCCGTCCGGCAGGACCACGCCGCCGTGCGAGGTCCCGGTCTGCACCGAGATCTTGCTGATCCCCTCGAGCGCGCCGTCCCGTCCCGCCAGGCTGGCGTTGAAGCCGCGCATAAACGCGTGGAGCTCCTCGACGGTGCTGTTTTTCATCCCGACCTCGCCGATCTCCGCCCCGACCGACACGGTCACGCCGTCGGGCTCCTGCGACCGGATGAAGGCGGTGATCTCGGCCGCCCGCTCGTAGTTGAGCCGCTGCTGCTCTTCGAGCGTGGCATGCGAGAGATCGACCAGGGTCGAGGTGTCCACGTCGACGTTGTAGAAGCCGGCGCCGACCTCCTCGGCGATCAGCTTCTTGACCTCCCCCACCTCGCCCTCGGGATCAGTGTGGTATTTCTTGTGGTTTACCTGACAGTGGTCGCCCTGAATGAAGAGCGGCACCACGTAGCCTTCGCGAAGGGCGGCCCCGATCAGCACCGACACGTACTCGGCCGGACGCTGGTCGGTGTAGGCGATTTCGGAGCGGGCGATCTCGAGGATGATGGCCCCGGCCTTGCCGGCGCGAGCCGCCCGGAAGACGGCCCGCGCGCTATCGTAGGCCAGCGTCCGGATGTTGATGGCCGGGA
>JBBRGH010000093.1:0-9687 GCA_038240915.1 Gemmatimonadales bacterium
GACCGGATCCGCGGCCCGCCCGTGCCCGTCCCCCGACCCGCTCCTCACGAGGCGCTCGACATGGTTCCCTGGCTTCTGGCCGCCGTTGCCGTGGCGGCGCTGGCCTTCTGGTTCGTCCGCCGGCGGCGCTTCGTCGTCCCCTGCTCGGTCGAGCTCGAGTCCACCCACGAGCACTTCCACGCCCACGTGGTCCTCGACGGCTTCGAGGCCGAGCCGGGCGACGCCATCCGGGTCACCCGGGCGCCGACCGCCATTCCGTTCGGCGAAGTCCAGGCCATCCGGTCCGAGGCCGAGGTGCAGCAGGCGAGCTGGCTGCGGCGGCAGTGGACCAGGCTGATCGGCCGGTTCGAGTTCTACGAGCTCTACGACGTGGGCTTCGAATGAGCCCGCGGGAGGCGCGCTGATGTACCCGTTGCAGACGCAGGTGCCGGTCGGCGAGCCGTCCCCGGTGAGCGAGACCACCCGTCAGGCCCAGCAGGAAACCATGCTGAGCCCGAGGTTCTACACCACCGACTTCGAGGCGATGGACCGGGTGGACGTGGGCCGGTATCGGGCCGAGTGGGACGAGCTGGTGGCCGAGTTCCGCCGCGATCCCAACCGCAACCACTTCAAGCGGAACGAGGACTTCGACGGCGACTTCGGCGCCATTCCCGCCCGCCAGGAGTTCATCGATTTCCTGGTGAGCAGCGTGACGGCGGAGTTCTCGGGCTGCATTCTCTACGCCGAGATCAACAAGCGGGTCAAGAACCCGGACGTGCGCGAGCTGTTCGGGTTCATGAGCCGGGACGAGGGCCGCCACGCCGGGTTCATCAACCACACGCTCAAGGACCTGAACGTCGGGGTCGACCTGTCGTTCCTCACCCGGGCCAAGAAGTACACCTACTTCCAGCCCAAGTTCATCTACTACGCCACCTACCTGTCGGAAAAGATCGGCTACGCCCGCTACATCACGATCTTCCGCCAGCTCGAGGCCCATCCCGAGTTCCGGATCCACCCGATCTTCAAGTGGTTCGAGAACTGGTGCCACGACGAGTTCCGCCACGGCGAGGCGTTCGCCACCCTGATGCGGGCCAACCCGGAAACGCTCGAGGGGCGGAACAAGCTGTGGATCCGGTTCTTCCTGCTGGCGGTCTACTGCACCATGTATGTCCGCGACCACATGCGGCCGGGCTTCTTCGCGGCGCTCGGCATGGACCCGACGGAGTACGACCTTGAGGTGTTCCGGAAGACCTCGGCGATCTCGCGTCAGGTGTTCCCGCTGGTGCTCGACACCGACAGTCCCGCCTTTCTGGCCCGGCTGGAGCGGATGTTCCGTAACACCGAGGCCTTGGGCCGGGCCCGGGCGGCGGGCGGCCTGGCCAATCGGATCAAGGGGGCGGCCCTGATGCTGGGGAACGCCTACCACTTCGCCCGGCTCTACCTGATGCGGGCCGAACCGAACGAGCTCCCGGCCGACTTCAGGCTCCAGCCGACCTACTAGGGACGGCTGCCTTCCAAGGTCGCGCCCGACGCACCGGGCGCTACACCGCGACGGCCTGCGCCACGCTGGCCTGGGGCATCCGAGCCTCACCATCGGCCACGGCGCAGGCCGCGAAGCCGGCCTCGAGCCCGGCCCGGTCGAGTGCCCGCCCGATCGCGACCGCGCGCCCTTCCTCTGTAGGCCGGGCCGCGAAGGCGGCCACGCTCACCCCGCCGCCCGCCACGTCGAAGTGGACCCATCCCCGACGCGCCCGCACGATCCCCTTGGAGCGGGCCACCGTGCCGAAGGCCCCGGCGGCCACGTCGGCCAGCAGGCTCCGGAGCGCGCCTTCGTCATATCGGTCGTCCAGCGGCATACTCCACGTCTCGTAGCCGAGCCCGTCGGCGGCGTGCCCGTGGGCTGCCCCGCGCTCGCGATGATCGGCGGGGTCCGGCTCGCCGGCCGCGACCTGCTCGGTCACCACCGGTGCCACGGAGAGCGGCGCCGCGGCCCAGACGTCGGCGCTCACCTCGCCGTAGCTCGCCCGCACCAGCCGGGCGGCCGGGTTGATCGGCCGGAGTGTTTCCTCGATCGTGCGCAGCTCGGCGGCCGTCACCAGCTCGGCCTTGTTGACCACGATGACCGGGGCGCACTGCGCCTGGGCCTCGAAGTACTCCGGCATCCGGGCGTAGTCCTCGAGGAACGCGCGGGCGTCCACCACGGTGGTGATCCGGACGCCGGCCACCAGGTCGGCCAGGTCGGGCCGGTGCAGTGTCCGGAGCAGCGAGCCCGCCTCCGCCACGCCGCTGGGCTCGATCAGCACCCGGGCGGGGGCGTAGCGGGTCACGATCTCCCGGAGCTGGCGCGCCAGGTCATCGCGGAGCGAGCAGCAGAGACACCCGTTAGGGAGCTCCACTACGTCGGCACCCCGGCCTGAGAGCAGCGAACCGTCTACGCCGACCTCGCCGAAGTCGTTCACGAGCACGATTGTCCGCTCGTCGGGCGGGACGGCTGCCAGCCGGCGGCGCAGGAAGGTGGTCTTGCCGGCGCCGAGGAACCCGGTCACTACCTCGATCTGGGCCGGGCTCAGAGCCTTCCGCGACTTGAGGCCCCAGCTCCAGAGCGCCGCGGCCGGCAGCGGCACCACCAGGAACCAGTGCTCCAGGATGGCGAGCACCATCAGCCCGCCGAGGAAGGTGTAGCCGACCGCGTCGAACGGGGTCGCGTCCCCGGCAAAGGCGCGGCCCAGCAGCTCGGCCGCGAACACGGTAGAGACCGTCACCGACACGGGGAAGAGCAGATTCATCGGCCGCTTCCGGAGGAAGGACCGGAGAAACCGGAGGTGCTCCGGCAGGAACTCCTCGTTCAGGTTGCGGACGCCCAGGAACACGTTGAGCTTGGCGCTCTGGTGCATCCACCACATGATCATGAAGGTCCAGCGTCCCACTTGGTTGCCTCCATCCCAGGTGCAGGCCACCACCGCCGCGGCCGAGGCGATGATGGCAAGCTCGTGCCACAGGCTGGTCTGGATGGCGTGGCCGAAGTGGGCCAGCCCCGAGCAGTTCTCGGCGCAGGGCTCGCGCCGGGTGCCCGTCACGTAGCCCATGTAAAAGCTGATCTCCTGCCACCCCCACGCCAGGACGCCGCAGGTGAAGGCCAGGTAGGCGCCCCGGAGCGAGGTGTCGTCCCGGGTCACGGCCAGGCCCCAGAGGGCGGCCGCGAACATCGCGGTCGCTCCCAGCATGCTCCACTTGAAGGTCCGTCGCGGCAGACCATCGAGGTAGATGATGACGCCGGTGCTGAACCACCAGACGAAGAGCGCGAAGATCGTGGGCCAGCCGTGGAGATGCATACTAGTGACCGGTGAGGAGGCTGACATCTTCCGGCGTGCGCGACGTCGGCGGCGGCGCCGCGTACGAATCGGCCGACGCCGGGGGCGGCATCAGCCCCGGATAGTCCTTCGCCATCTTGGCGCCGTAGAGCGGCTTGTAGGCGCCCTGGTGGCAGGTGGCGCACTCGAGTTTTGGCCCGTCTCCATGCGGCCCGAGCCGGTTGGCCGGCCAGGTCGGCTGGAGCGGCACCAGGTAGTTGCTGTTGAGATCCCGCACCATCCGGATGCCGCGGAGCGCGATCAGCCGGTTCCCCCCGCCCGCGGCCTGCCAGGTGAACCACTGGCGGCTGTTGTGGCAGAACGTGCAGTTGACGCCCAGGCCTTTCGAGATGTTGAGCATCAGGGAGTAGGTGTACTCGGTCTGCTTGATCGAGGTATGGTTGGTGTCCTCGCTCTTGAGCGCCACGTGCGACTGCACCCGCACGTCCTCGCGATCCAGATAGTGCCGGAGCGGCTGGTTCACCCCGGTGTAGAACCAGAGGTTCGCCGGGACGTTGTTGCCCGCATGGCAGGTGTAGCAGGTGACGCCCGTGGCCGCGACGTGCGGCTGGTACTCCTGGTTGATATGGTGCGTCATCTGCAGCATCCGGCGCGCCACCACCTTGGTGTACAGCGAGTCCGAGGCGAAGTTGGCCGGGTTGTGGCAGTAGATGCACCCCTGCTTGGGCGCGACCCAGTTCGTCATCGCGATCATCGTGCGATTGAACTCGTTCACGCTCAGCCCCTTGAGCACCTGGACGTTCTTCCAGGTGCTGTCGGGCGCCGGGTCCTGGGGCGGCGCCGGCGGGAGCGGCGCCGGCGCCCGGTGCTCGGCCATGGACTTGGCCAGCAGCCGGGGATTGAAGTTCGTTTCGGTGGCGGTGCCCCGATATCCGGTCTGGATGGTGTCCACTGGCGGACGCTCGCAGCCGAGCGCCAGGGCCACCAGCAGCCCTAGCGCCGGGACCGGACGCAGCGTGGTGGCGCTCACTTGGCACCTCCCGCCTTGGGCGCACCGGGCGCCGGGGACAACACGTTGGTGCGGCCTTCGGTGCCACGCGTGGTCGGGGAGATGGTCGTCGGCCCCGGCATCGGGCCGGTCGTGGCCGACGGCACCTGGCTGTGCGGCAGGGTGCGGCCCAGGCCGGGGAAGCTGTCCGGTGGTGCGCCCTGGAAGTAGCCGCGCTGCTCATCGGTCTCGGGGACGGCCTTCACCGGGTACGACGGGGCAATGTGGTGCTTCTGGCCCCAGAGGAACCAGTTGCGCACCACCGTGCCGGTGAGCAGGATCCCGATCCCGCCGGTGAGCGTCACCAGGGTGGCGAACCACCAGCTCCACCGATGGATCGACTCCATGGTGGCGTTCCAGCCCATCGTCCAGCGCCAGAACAGCGCGCTCCGCTCGGCCGCGGTGCCTCGGTCGGTGATCTGGTCGATCTCCCGCTCGCCGCCCAGCCGGCTGGTGGCCAGGATGGTGGCGCCGTGCATCGCGAACAGCAGCGCCGATCCGTACAGGAAGGCGATGCTCAGCATGTGGAACGGGTTGTAGAACAGGTTCCCGTACCGGATGGAGAACGCCGCGGTCCAGTCGAGGTGGGCGAAGATGCCGAACGGCGGCGCCTCACCGAAGCTTCCCATCAGCACCGGCCGGATGAAGCCGAGCGACAGATAGAGGAAGATGGCGGACGCGAACGCCCAGGGCAGATGGCTGCCCAGCCCGAGCGCGCGGGCCCGGCGGTACACCCGCACCCACCACAGCAGGATCGACATCGTGAGAAAGAAGCCCGCCATCAGCCACCAGCCACCCTGGGCCAGCGGCGGCAGGTGGAGGCCGTAGGCCGGCGGCGGCGGCTCGAGGGCGAGCCAGGGCAGCTGCCGGACGAACTGGATCGGGCTCCAGTGCACCTCGGCCAGGAAGTTGAGGCCCATGATCTCGATCGCGACGAAGCCGCAGATCAGCGAGGCCACGCCGGTGGCGCCCAGGTAGATCGGCCCGATCTGGGCGTCGCCGATCTTCCCGAGCAGGTAGTTCATCCGTGGGCTCAGCTGCCGGATCCACGTCCGCTGCGGGATAGGCACGCCCCAGTCGGCCGGGCCATGCACCTGGATCCGCGTGAACAGGTTCTGATATTCCGCCATGATCCGGTCTCCTTTAGCGCCAGATCGGCAGGTTGAGCCACCAGCTCCACCACTCCGGCCACCCGCGGGTCCAGAACGGCCCGCTGATGAGGATGCAGATGTCGCTGAAGATGACGGCCAGGAGTGCCAGCCAGAGACCGAGCCGGTGGATGCCCACCGCACCGATCGAGTACCCCAGCACGTCGCGGAAGAAGGTGTTCTCGTGCTCGCTCGTCTTGACCGGCTCGCCCTTGGCGGGGTTGACGATCGACGTGATGAGCGATCCGTGCATCGCCAGCGCGAGGGCGCAGGTGAAGAAGAACGTGATGGCGATCATGTGCGCCGGGTTATAATGGAAATGCAGGTACTGGTACCCGACGTTCGACACCCAGTCGAGATGGCTGATGATACCGTAGGGGAAGCCGTGCCCCCAGGCGCCGAGCAGCATGGGGCGCACGATCACCAGCGTCACGTACGCCGAGATCGCGACCGCATACGCGGCCGGCACGTGGTACCCGATGCCCAGCTTCCGGCAGATCTCGACCTGGCGCATCATCCACGAGAGGAACGCTCCGGTGGCGGCGAAGGTGATGAGCTGCCAGAGTCCGCCCTGGGCGAGCGGCGCCAGGCCCAGCCCGTACTTCAAGTCGGGCGGCGCGATGCTGATCTGCCACAGGTTCCACGTGGGTCCCAGCGCCGCGGCCCACACGCAGAGCGCGGTGCCGAGCCCGGCGAAGAAGATCGTGGTGACCCCGAAAAATCCGACATAGAAGGGCCCGACCCAGAAGTCGAAGAGGTCACCCCCGATCAGGGTGCCCCCCCGCACGCGATATTTGCGTTCAAAACTGAGCATCGACATCGTCTGTCTCTCCGGGCGAGAGGTCGTCCCGGCCCGCGGGAGCGGGCCGCTCGGGCGTCGGACGGGGCGGCGGAGGTCCGCCGCCCGCGCCCGCGTCCGGGGCGTGCAGGCTGCCGGTTACCGTCCGGGCGGCAGCGGGGTCATATCGGCGGCGGCGCTGGCCGTGCCGCTCCCCACTTCCAGCCAGTTGTACCGGTTGGTGCTGAGCAGGATGAAGTGGATGATCAGCGCCAGCACGAACAGGAACGTGAAGAGCGCGATCAACGTCCTTCGAGGGTCGAAAATCATCCAAAGGCGGTGCATGTGCCGAGCCTCCTAGGGTTGAATCCACGGGCGCCACTGCCAGACCAGGAAGTGGGCTACCAGCGCGATCACGACGAAGCCGAGGAACGCGCGGAAGAACACCGCACCGAACGCCTGCGCCTCGCTTTCCGAAAGTCCGGAAAGGGTCTCGTTGGCCATCTGTCGTCACCTCCCTTCAACCGAGAAAAGGTCTGAGCCTGAGCCTGCCGAACTGGGACACGGACGGCCGGGAGTGGCCGAACCGCGGGTGGAGCCGTTTCGTCACCGCCGCCGGATTCCGCTGGCACGTCCAGCTGGGCGGCGGCGGGCCGACCCTGCTGCTGGTGCACGGGACCGCGGCCGCGACCCACTCCTGGGCCGCCCTGCTGCCGCTGCTGGCCCGCCACTTCACCGTGGTGGCGCCCGATCTTCCCGGCCATGGCTTCACCGAGCGGCCGGCCGAGGAGCGGCTCGGCCTGCCGGGCATGGCGGCCGATCTCGCCGCCTGCTTCGCGAGATCGGCCTGACGCCCGCCCTCGCCGTCGGGCACTCGGCCGGCGCCACCATCCTGGCGCGCCAGGTGCTCGACGGGGTGATCGCGCCCGCGGGGCTGGTGGTGCTCAACCACTCGCTGGTGTCGCCCTTCGACCCGGCAGCCTCGCTGCTCGCCACCGCCGCGGCCCGGGTGGCCCGCCTGCCGGCGGTGGCCTGGCTCGCCTCCCGCCTGGCGTCGCCCGCCGTGGTTCACGACCGCCTCCGCTCCACCGGCTCCATCGTCGACCCCGCCACGGTGGATCGCTACACCGTGCTGTTCCGCTCGCCGCGCCACGTCGGCGCCGCCCTCGCCATGATGTCGCGCTGGGACCTGGGGCCGCTCGAGCGGGACCTCGCCCGGCTCACGCTGCCGGTGCTGCTTGTCGCCGGCCAGCGCGACACCTGGTTTCCGCCCGCCCTCCTCGCCGCCACCGCCCGCCGCCTGCCCCACGCCACCGTCGCCACCGTCACCGAAACCGGCCACCTGAGCCACGAGGAGCGGCCCGAGGCGGTCGCTGAGCTGATCCTCAGCTTCGCCAGCGCAACGGGGGCATCTGCTCCAGCAGGCTGAGGCCTTCGATCGAGCGGAGGCAGAGCCAGGTCCAGATCGTGTGGCGGCGGTCGTCGCCCGGTCCCCGAAAGCTTCGAAAGGCCCGGAGCTCGCGGAGCACCGCGGCGAACAGCGAGTTTTCGAGATAGCTATACATGGGCTCCTGCCAGGGCTGACCGTGAGCGCTCCACCCGCGACGGAGTCACGATGGCTTCCCCCTCCCACCGCGCATCCCGCTCGGCGCGGTCGCGCATCCGCTTGGCCGCCGAGATCCGCACCAGCACCGGCTCCGCATCCACCAGATCGTTGAGCAGCGCCGTGGCTTCGTCGGCCCAGGGCAGCGTGTCGCCCGCGCGGGAGGGCGTCCGCTCCACCTTGTCCAGCTCGGTCCCCAGGGGCAGGATGTGAAACAGGGCGTCGAACAGCTGGTTGCAGACCTCCTGCACCAGGTAGGTCGCGCCCGCGTAGCCCATGAACGGCGTGCCGGTGTGACGGCGGACGATGGCGCCGGGAAACGAGGCGGGCAGGTACATCGAGCGGCTGCCGGCCTCGGCCGCATACATCCGCTCGTTGTAGCTGCCGAACAGAACCAGCGGCGGGGTGGTCTGGACCGCCTGCCGCACGGCCGCGTTGTCGGTCTTCTTCCCGGGCAGCCGCGGGATCGCGAAGTGGCAGGGCAGGCCCAGCTCGTCCTCGAGGAAGTGGCGGACGCCGCGGACATACGTCTCGCTGGCCACGATGCCGAACGAGGCGGTGGCGAAGAAGTCCTGGGTCACACTTCGCCACAGGTCCCACACCGGCTTGATCGTGGTCTGCTTTTCCTTCGCGATGAACGGCGTCGGGTCCACCCCCGCCAGCTCGCCCAGGCACTCGAGGAACCGGGTGGTCGAGTGGAGGCCGATCGGCGCCTGGACGTAGGGCATCTCGAGCGCCTCGCACAGCCGGCGGCCGAATTCCCGGTACAGGCAGACGTTGACCTTGGCATCCTGCAGCGCGCAGGCGTCATCGAGGTGGGCGCCGAGGGGGAAGACCAGGTTCACCTCGCAGCCGATCCCTTCGATCAGCCGGCGGATCTCGGCCAGGTCGGACGGCATGTTGAACGTGCCGTAGATCGGGCCGATGATGTTGACCAGCGGCTTGGCGCCCTCGGGCCGCTTGGGCGGCTTCCGGTTCCGCGCCTTCTTCTGGCCGAACTCGGTCCACAGCCACTTGATGGCCCGGTCGGCGCTCTGCCACTGATCCTCGTCGATCGTGCGCGGCAGGAAGCGGAGCAGGTTGGAGCCCTCCGGCGTCACCCCGCCGCCAATCATCTCGGCGATGCTCCCGGTCACCACCACACTCGGCTTGCTCTGATCGTGCAGTGCGTTGGCCCGGCGCATGGCGCCTTCGGTGCCGCTCATCGCCAGCTCGTCCTCGCCCAGTCCGGTCACCACGATCGGCAGCTCGTGCGGCGGCAGCGCGTCGGTGTAGTGGAGGACCGACGTCACCGGCAGGTTCTCGCAGCCGACCGGCCCGTCGATCACCACCTGGAGGCCCTTGATCGCGGTGAAGGCGTAGACCGCCCCCCAGTAGCCGCCGGCGCGGTCGTGATCGAGGACCAGCATCAGGCCGGCACCTCGATGTCCTGCATGCTCCCGTTCGGCCGCACCGCTCGCGCCCGGGCCGAGCGCTCCTGGGCGTTGAGCCGCGGCTGAGGCACGCCGGTCTGGCCGTAGCCCGCGCTCTCGCCGGTGCCGACGCCGTCGAAGAAGGCGCGCATCTCGTGCAGCCGCCCCGCCCCGCGTACCGCCGCGTTGACCGTGGCGGACAACGCGCCGGCGCCGGGAGCCCCGAACAGCGGGCGGGCCGAGATCAGGTTGGTGAAGTAGAGGCCGGGAATGCCTGCCTCCTTCGCCGCCTGGACCACAGGCGTGGTGCCGATCGCCAGGTCGGGACGCACTTCGCGCATCGCCGCCAGGTCCTGATCGAGCGAGGCGCGGTACTGCACGTGGACGCCGCGTGCCTCGAGCCACTCC
>JBBRGH010000094.1:0-9537 GCA_038240915.1 Gemmatimonadales bacterium
TCCGTCAGTTGTCAGAATCGCCCGCGCGCCTGCGCCGTCCACCCGCCACGGAACCGTCGCATGAACCTTCCCCTGCTCACTCCGTCCCTGATCGCCGGGCTGGCGAGGCTGTTGGCCCAGGCCGGCCTGGTGGCCTGGTGCCTGATCCTCATCGCCTCTCCCGCCGCCGCCCAGCGCGAGCATGCCGACCGGCGGCTCGAGCGCGAGCTGGCCGCGCTCGCCGGCGAGGTGCAGGGGGATGTCGGGATCTACGTCCGCCACCTGGGCACCGGGGCCACCGCCAGCGTCCGCGCCGACGACACCTTTCCCACCGCCAGCATGATCAAGGTGCCGATCATGGTCGGCGTGTTCCACGCGATCGACCAGGGGCGCTTCGCCTTCACCGATACGGCGCCCGAGCCGCGGGCCCGCGCCAAGTACCCGGAGGACGACATCTCCGCCGGTCTGAGCGACACCGCCCAGATCACGGTGAGCCGGTTGCTCACCCTCAGCCTCACCTACAGCGACAACTCGGCCTCGCTCTGGCTGCAGCAGCTGGCCGGCACCGGGGACTCGATCAACGCCTGGCTCCAGACCGCCGGCTTCGCGGTCACTCGGGTCAACGCGCGCACGCCGGGGCGCGAGGCCGAGTACGACCGCTGGGGCTGGGGCCAGACCACGCCGCGGGAGATGGCTCGCCTCGTCACCCTGATCCGGCAGCGGAAGGTGGTGAGTCCGGCGGCCAGCGAGGAGATGTACCGGACGCTGACGCGGAGCTTCTGGACCGGTGAGGCGCTGTCCCGGCTGCCGCCCACGGTGCAGGCGGCCTCGAAGCAGGGCGCGGTGGATCAGTCGCGCTCCGAGGTCGTGCTGGTGAACGCGCCCTCGGGCGACTACGTGTTCTGCGTGATCACCAGGAACCAGGCGGACACCACCTCGGGCGCCGGCAACGAGGGCTACCGGCTGCTCCGCCGGGTCTCAGCGCTCCTCTGGCGCCGCTTCGAACCGCGCCATCCCTGGACCCCGGCGGCCGGCGCCGAGCGGTACAAGCCGTGAGGCCAGCCTAAACACAGTCCCGCGCTCGGGCGTAGACCGGCCTGCCGGTCCGGCGGCCGCCCCCGGCCAGCGCGCTCTTGCGCCACGCCGAAAAAATTGCATACTTATGCATTATGCAATCTGCGCGCCGCCCCCTGGCGCTCGCCTTCTCCGGCGGGCTCGACACCTCCTTCTGCGTCCCCCGCCTGGCCGAGGACGGCTGGACCGTCCACACCGTGTATGTGGACACGGGTGGCTCCACCGCCGACGAGCGCGCCGCCATCCGCCGGCAGGCCGAGGCGGTGGGGGCGGCATCCCATCGCGAGGTGGACGCCCGCGACCAGGTCTTCGATCGCTTCGTCCGCTTCCTGGTGCAGGGCAACGTGCTCCGGGGCGAGGTCTATCCCCTGAGCGTGGCCGCCGAGCGGACGCAGCAGGCGCTCTCCGTGGTGGCCACCGCGCGGAGTCTCGGCGTTCTGGCCGTCGCCCACGGGTCCACCGGCGCCGGCAACGACCAGATCCGCTTCGACGTGGCCCTCCGGGTACTGGCGCCCGACCTCGAGATCGTCACCCCCATCCGCGACCTCGGCATCCGCCGCGAGCAGGCCATCGCCTACCTCGAGCGCCTGGGCCTCCCGGTGCCGGCCAAGGCGGGCGCCTACTCGATCAACCGGGGACTGTGGGGCACGACCTGGGGCGGCGGCTGGACCCACGACACCTGGGCGGGACCGCCCGCGGAGCTACTCGATCCGCCGGCCGACGCGCCCGCGCCGCAGGAGATCGTGCTCGGCTGGGAGCGCGGGCTGCCGGTGTCGCTCGACGGCGCGCCCTTGGCCGGCGCGCCCCTGGTGGCCGAGCTGGGCGAGCTGTGCGAGGCGTACGGGATCGGCCGCGGCATCCACGTCGGCGAGACCGCGCTTGGCATCAAGGGCCGGATCGGGTTCGAGGCCGGCTCGGCTCTGCTCCTGATCGGGGCCCATCGGGAGCTGGAAAAGCTGGTGCTCACCAAGTGGCAGACGTTCTGGAAGGACCAGCTAGGCCGCTTCTACGGCGACCGGCTGCACGAGGGCCAGTACTTCGACCCCTCGCTGCGCGACATCGAGGCCCTCATCACCAGCTCGCAGGCGCGGGTGACCGGCGAGACCCGGGTCCGGCTCTGGCCCGGCCGGTTCCAGGTGGTCGGGACCCGGAGTCCGCACTCGATGATGGACACCGCCGTGGCCACCTACGGCGAGGAGAATCGCCTGTGGACCGGGGCGGAAGCCCGCGCGTTCGCGCGGGTGGCGGCGGTCCCGTCGCTGCTCGCTGCCCGGGCGGGCGCGGCGAACCCGTCAGGCGCGTCGTCCTGACGCCCGTACCCAAAGGAGAATGGCCATGGTCGTCACCAGCCGCGTGCGTCTCGACCGGATCAGCAGCTCGACCCGCAACGCCGCCCTGCCGCCCGAGGTGATCGTCGGTAACGAGATCGTCGCCGCCGAAGGCTACGTCCTCGCGGTCCGCATCCTCGAGGACAAGTCGAGCTACAACACGGTCGAGGATACCACCGGCCGGATGCTCTCGCTCCGGGGCGGCGACGTGCTGGCCGGCACCCTCGGCACCCGCCGCGCGCTCCGGGGCTACGCCGGCATCGTGCCGACCCACATCGCGGTGGGAGACACCATCGAGGTGCTCAACCTGGGCGGGATTCTGGGCAAGTGTACCTCGATCAATCCCGACATCGGCGCGCCCTTCCGGGCCGAGGTGCTGGGCGCGGTGCTGGCGTTCCCCGAGCTGGGCGACCGGGTCGGCCGGCCGGCGCACATCCGCGACCGGGCGGTGCCGCCGGCCGACCTGCTCGAGAGCCGGATTCCCGTCGTCTATGTGGCGGGCACCTGCATGAACGCCGGCAAGACCGTGGCAGCCACCGAGCTGGTGCGCGGCCTGGCCCGGGGCGGCCTCCGGGTCGGCGCGGCCAAGCTGACCGGCGTTTCGCTCATGCGCGACGCGCTCTCCATGCTCGACGCCGGCGCGGTCGCCGCGCTCACCTTCAACGACGTCGGCATCGCCAGCACCCACGCGGGCGTGACCGTCACCACGGCCAAGGGGATCTTCAACCGGCTGGCCGCGGCCAAGCCGGACGTGATCGTGGCCGAGCTGGGCGACGGGATCCTGGGCGAGTACGGAGTGCAGGACATTCTGCGTGACGTCGAGCTGATGCGGGTGGGCGCCGCCTACATCATGGCCGCGCCGGATCCGGTGGCCTGCTGGGGCGCGGCGGAGCTGATGCGGCGCGAGTTCGATCTGCCGATCACCGCCATCACCGGCCCGGCCACCGATAACGAGGTGGGCCAGGTCTACATCACCGCCGAGCTCGGCCTCCCCGCCCACAACGCCCGGCGTGACGCGGCGGGACTGCTGGCGGTGGTGCGTCAGTCCATCGCCGTGTGGACGGCCCGGAGCGAGGCGGCGGCCTGGAGCGGCCAGCCGGCCGTACCGCGCGAGGCCGCGCCGGCCCTCTCCGCCGCGGCGCGATGAAGGTCGCGGTCGTCGGGGCCGCCGGCTACGCCGGGGGCGAGCTGCTCCGGCTGCTGCTCCAGCACCCGGACGTGACCGAGTGCGTCGCCACCAGCCGGAGCCAGGGCGGGAAGCCGATCGCCGAGGCACACCCGGCCCTGGCGCCGGTGACCGACGCGCGCTTCTCCGGCGCCACCCCGGGGGAGGCGGCCCGCGGGTGCGACGTCGTGTTCCTCTGCCTCGAGCACGGGGAGTCCTCCCGGGTTGCGGGCGAGGTCTTCGATGCCGGCCCCGGGCTGGTGGTGGACCTGGCAGCCGACTTCCGGATCCGCGACCCGCGGCTGCACGAGCGCTACTACGGGCCCCACGCCGCGCCCGAGCTGGTGCACCGCTTCAGCTACGGCCTGGCCGACGTGGTCGGCTGCCGGCTCAAGGGAGCCACGGCCATCGCCGCGCCCGGGTGCTTCGCCACGGCGGCGCAGCTGGCGCTCTACCCGCTGGCCTGGGCCGGCCTCGACGTGACGCCCTCGCTCTTCGCCATCACCGGCTCGAGCGGGGCGGGCGTCCATCCCCGGCCCACCACGCATCACCCGATGCGCGCCCACAACGTCTTCGCCTACTCGGTCCTTGGCCACCGCCACGAGGGCGAGGTGCTGCAGTCGTGGCGCGAGTGGGTGGGCCGGCCCGACGCCACCGCGAGGCTGATGACCCATTCCGGCCCGTTCGTGCGCGGGATCTACCTGACGCTGCACGCATTCGTCCCCGCCGGGCTGGCGATCCGGGGCGGCGAGCCCGGAGCCACGGCGGCCGGCTGGTTCCGCGAGGCGTACGCGGGACGGCCGTTCGTCCGTGTGCTCGATGCGCCGCCCGAGCTCACCCACGCCGTCGGCACCAACTACGCGCTGATCCACGCCGTCGAGAGCGAAGGCGGCGAGGAGATCCAGGTGACGGTCGCGCTGGACAACCTGGTCAAGGGCGCCGGCGGCCAGGCGATCCAGGCCATGAACCTGGCGCTCGGCATCGACGAGCGCGCCGGCCTCCTGGCCGCGGGGATCTATCCATGCTGAAGACGGCCGAGGTGCCGGCGCTTCTGCCGGTGTACGCTCCGATGCCCGTCCGCCCCGTGAGCGGCCACGGCTCGTGGCTGGTGGACGAGGACGGCCGCGAGTGGCTCGACGCCTACGGCGGCCACGCGGTGGCTTCCACCGGACACAGCCACCCCGACGTGGTGCGGGCCATCGCCGAGCAGGCAGGCCGGCTGCTGTTCTACTCCACGGCGGTGCCCCTGCCGCAGCGCGAGGCCCTGGCGGACAAGCTGGCCGAGCTGTGCCCCGAGCCGCTCGGACGGGTGTTCTTCTGCAACTCGGGCGCCGAGGCCAACGAGAACGCGCTCCACCTGGCCCGCCGCGCCACCGAGCGGCAGACGATCGTCACCGTCCGGGGCGGCTGGCACGGCCGCACGGCCGCGACGCTGGCCTGCACCGACGGCCCGCGGTACGAGCAGGCGGCCCGCCGCGCCGGCGTGCCGCTCAGCCGCAAGGTCCCGTTCGACGACGTGGCCGCGCTCGAGGGCGCGATCGATGACAGCGTGGCCGCCATGCTGGTGGAGCCGGTCCAGGGGTTCGCCGGCGCGCGGGTCTGCTCGCCCGAGTTCCTCGCGGCGGCCCGGCGGCTCACCGAGGAGCGGGGCGCCGTGCTGCTGTTCGACGAGGTCCAGTGCGGCGTCGGCCGCTGTGGCGGCTTCAGCGCGGCTGAGGCCGCGGGCGTGACGCCCGATGCGCTGACGTTCGCCAAGGGGCTCGCGGGCGGACTGCCGATCGGGGCGGTGGTGGCGACGCCGCGGCTGACCGACGCGCTCGCGCTGGGCGACCTCGGCAGCACCTTCGGCGGTGGGCCGGTGCCCTGCGCGGCGGCGCTGGCCAACATCGCGGTGATCGAGCGCGACGGCCTGGTGGCCAACGCGGTCGCGGTGGGCGAGCATCTGACCCGCGGCGCCAAAGCGCTCGGCGTCCGCCGGGTGTCGGGCCGCGGGCTGCTGCTGGGACTTCATCTCGAGCGGCCCGCGGTCGAGGTCCAGCGCGGCCTGTTCGCCCGCCGGGTGCTGACCGGCACCGCCACCGATCCCCGGGTCCTGCGGCTGCTGCCGCCCCTCTCCTTCTCCCGGCGCGAGGCCGACCTGCTTCTCGCCGCTCTCGCGGAGGTGCTGGCGTGATCAAGCGCGATTTCCTGGCGCTCGAGGACTGGAGCCCGGCCGAGGTGGACGGGCTGCTGCGGCTGGCGGCGCGGATCAAGCGGGGCGAGGTGAGCGGCGGGCTGGAGAAGAAGGTGCTGGCGATGGTGTTCATGGACCCGAGCCTTCGGACCAGGACCAGCTTCGAGACCGCGATGTTCCTTCACGGCGGGCACGGGGTGGTGCTGGAGCCGGGGAAGGGCAGCTGGTCGCTCGAGACCGAGCCCGGGGCGGTGATGGACGGCGACGCCGTCGAGCACATCATCGATGCCGCCCGGGTGCTCGGCCGCTACGCCGACGCCGTGGGCGTCCGCAGCTTCCCGCGCGGCGCCGACTGGGCGGTCGCCCGCGAGGACGCCATCATCCGCAACTTCGCCAGGTACTGCGAGAAGCCGGTGATCAATTTCGAGAGCGCCCGGCGGCACCCGTGCCAGGCGCTGGCGGACGCGATGACCCTGAAGGAGAAGCTGGGTGAGACCGAGGGCAAGCGCTTCGTGCTGACCTGGGCCTGGCATCCCAAGGCGCTGCCGACGGCGGTGCCCGCCAGCGCCGCGCTGGCCGCGGCCTCGCTCGGGATGGAGATCGTGATCGCCCGACCGCCGGGCTACGAGCTCGATCCCGAGGACACGGCGCTGATCCGCCGGCTGGCGCAGCAGTCCGGCGGGGAGTTCGTCCACATCATCGACGATCCGGACGAGGCGCTGGTCGGCGCCGACGCGGTCTACGTCAAGTCGTGGGGCTCGGTGAAGCTGTTCGGCCAGCCGCGCGAGGAGGCGGCGCAGCGGGCCGGCCTCCGCGACTGGCGGCTCACCCCCGGCCGGCTGCGCTCCTCCCGGGGCGGCAAGGGCATCGTGATGCACTGTCTGCCGGTGCGGCGGAACGTCGAGATCGATGACGCGGTGCTGGACGGCCCCAACTCGGTGGTGGTGGACCAGGCGGAGAACCGGCTCCACGCGCAGCGGGCGCTGCTGCTGGAGCTGATCGGGAGCTACCAATGACGATCGACACCACCAAGGGCATCGCCGGCCTCAAGGGAGCCCTCCGCTACGTGCGGGCCTACCGCGACCAGGTTTTCGTCGTCAAGCTCGGCGGCGATGTCGTGGGCGAGCCGGAGGTGCTCGACCCGGTGACCGCGCAGCTGGCGCTGCTGTCGTCGCTCAGCATCCGCCTGGTCGTGGTTCACGGCGGCGGCCCCCAGGCGTCGGCGCTGAGCCGCCGGCTCGGCATGGAGCCGCGGATGGTGGCGGGCCGCCGGATCACCGACGACGGCGCGCTCGAGGTCGCGAAAATGGTCTATGCCGGCCAGCTCAACGTGGATCTGCTCGCCGCGCTCCGGGAGCACCGGGTGCAGGCGGTCGGCCTGAGCGGGGTGGACGCCGACCTCATCACCGCCCACCGGCGCCCACCGGTCCAGGTGCTCGACGATGCCGGCGTGACGGCCCGGGTGGACTACGGCCACGTGGGCGACATCGACCGGGTGGATCCCCGCGTGCTCGTCACCCTGATGGAGGCGCGCTTCGTCCCCGTGGTGGCCAGCCTGGCCGGCGGCGAGGACGGCGAGGTCTTCAACGTCAACGCCGACACCGTCGCCGAGTCGCTCTCGGTGGCGCTCGGGGCTCAGAAGCTGATCTTCCTCACCGGCGCGCCGGGCGTGCTCCGCGACCGGAACGACGCGTCCACCCTCGTCACCTTCGCCGACCCCGACGATCTCGCCGGCCTGATGGCCAGCGGCGTGCTCGCCGGGGGCATGCGCCCCAAGGTCGAGGCCTGCATCCGCGCGGCCACGGGCGGGGTGGAGCGGACCCACATCATCGACGGGCGGGCGGCCGACGCGCTGCTGCTCGAGGTCTTCACCGGCGCCGGCTGCGGGACCATGATCGTGGGACGCAAGGAGAAGGCGACGTATCTGGGGGTGGATCTTGCCGGATGAGATCGACCTGCTGCAGCGGATGGTGGCGATTCCCTCGGTCAGCGGCGAGGAGGAAGCGCTCGCCCGGTTCGTGGAGCAGACGGCGCGGGAGTGGGGACTCGAGGCGACGCGCGACGACCTCGCGGTCCGGGTCGAGGTGCGGGGCCGCGCGCCGGGGCGGACGATCGCGCTGATCTCCCATCTCGACGTCGTTCCTCCCGGCAAAGGTTGGACGCGGGACCCATTCGCGCCGACGGTCGAAGGCACCCGCCTCTACGGTCGCGGGTCCGGCGACGCTAAGGCGTCCGTGGTGGCGATGCTCACCGCGGCAAAGGACGTGGCCGACGCGGGCGGGCCCGCCCTGGGCCGGCTGCTCGTGCTCCTCGGGTACGGCGAGGAGACCAAGCACACCACCATGGAGCGCGCCGTCGAGACGGTCGGCGAGGTGGACGCGGCAATCGTCGGCGAGCCCACCAACCTCGACTTCGCGGTGGCGCAGCGCGGGCTGATGATGGTCGATCTCCTCGCCGAAGGCGATCAGCGTCATGCCGGCTACGCCGCCGCCGACGGCGAATTCCGGAACGCGGCCCTCGTCCTCGCGCGCGACCTGCTCAAGCTGGACGGCCTCTTCGTCGACCGATCCCACCCGGTGCTGGGCCACACCACCGCGACGCCGACGATGCTCGACGCCGGCGTGAGCCGCAACGTCACGCCGCCGGTGGCGAAGGCCGTCCTCGATATCCGCAGCACGCCCGACTGGACGCACGACGAGGTCGCCGACGTACTGCGCCAGGCGCTCAGCTCGAACGTGGTGGTCACGTCGCAGCGGCTGGTGCCGTGCGAGACGCCGGCGGGGTCCCGGCTGCTGTCCGTCGCCCGGCGGTTGCGGCCGGAGGCGAAGACGTTCGGCAGCCCCACGTGCTCCGACTGGGTGTTCCTGCGGCATGCTGATGCGGTGAAGTGCGGACCGGGTACGAGCCGGCGGTCGCACACACCGGACGAGTACGTGGACCTGCCCGAGGTATCGGCGGCGCGGGCGTTCTATGCGGCGGTGGCGGGAGCGTATCTGGCGAGTGAGCAGGAATGAGAGACCGCTCGCGAGTCATGCTGAGCGTAGCGCAAGTCAACGCTCATTGCCGAGTCATCCTGAGCGAAGCGAAGGAGCCATGCCTCAGCGCATGCCCCCTTCGCTTCGCTCAGGGTGACTCCACCTGACCCGGCATGCCGCGGCGGCCCACGACCCTCTGGTCCTCAGGCACCACCCCCGACGCCGCGATGTTCGCCTACACCGCCGGCGACGACCGGCCGTGGGACGCCCGGCTGCTGCGCTGGGACGTGCTCGGCAGCCTCGGTCACATCGAGATGTTGCGTGCTTCCGGGCTGCTGACGCCGCGCGAACATGCCGGCCTGCGGTCCGGCCTCCGTGCGGCGCTCGCCGAGGTCGACGCCGGTCGCTTGCGGGTGGAGCCGGACCAGGAGGACGTGCACACCGCCGTCGAGGACTGGCTCACGCGGCGGCTTCCGGGCATCGGCGAGCGGCTCCACACCGGGCGGTCGCGCAACGATCAGGTCGCGACAGATCTCCGGCTCTTCCTCAAGGACCGTCTGCTGGCGCTGCACGCCGGCGCGCTCGACCTCGCCCAGGCGCTGCTCGGCTTCGCCACCCGCCACCGTGCCGTGCTCTGGCCCGGATACACCCACCAGCGCCGGGCGATGCCGTCGTCGGTGGGTCTCTGGGCCGGTGCCTACGCCGAGGGAGCGCTGGACACCGCGGAGGCGCTGGTGGGACTCTGGCCGGTCGTCGACCGATCGCCGCTGGGCAGCGGGGCCGGCTACGGCGTGCCGCTGCCGCTCAAGCGCGAGGTCGCAGCGAGCGCGCTGGGCTTCGCGG
>JBBRGH010000095.1:0-9529 GCA_038240915.1 Gemmatimonadales bacterium
CGATGGCGTAACCGCTGCCCTCATCGCCCATTTGCCAGCCGTACCCGCCGATCCGCTGGCGCTTGTCGGTGCGCCCCCGGCCGACCGCCACGCTGCCCGTGCCCGCGCTCACCACGATGCCCGGCCCCTCGTCGAAGGCCGCCGCCAGGGCGATCTCGATGTCGGTGGAGACCACCACCGTCGCGGCCAGGTTCTCGGTCCGCAGCGCCTTGCGGAGCTCCTCCCGCTCCAGCTCGCGGCCGGCGCCGGCGGCGCCGACATAGAGCACGTCGCCCCGGAGCAGGTTGGCGCCGGCCAGGGCTTTCCGCACCACGTCGGCGATGATCGTGGCCGAGGCGAGCGCCCGCCCGGGGCGCACCGCCGCGCCGGCGCCATCGGCCCGCGCGAGGATGGTCGCGCCGTCGCTCACGCCGACGGCCGTCTTGGTGCCTCCGACATCGGCCCCGATGAGAATCCGCGTCACGGTCGACTCACGCTGAAGTGGCTACCGGCGTCCGGCCGGGAAGATAGCTGAGCAGCATGCCGCTGCCGACGGCCAGGCAGGTGCCGAGCGGGACGTACCAGGGCCATGCCAGGCGGCCGACCGGCTCCAGCCATGCCAGGCCCGCCGCGGCCGACAGGCGCTTGGCGAAGACCACCACCAGCATGACCGCCACGGTGACCCCGACCGCGCCGACCACGTCCCGTCCGCGGGCCCGCGGCCAGCGACCCGCCAGGAAGTACGTCCCCAGCAGCGGTCCGTAGGTGACCGACGCGATCGACAGGGCCAGCACCACCACCGGCGTCTGGCTTCTGCCGGCGGAGGCGTGGAACGCGAGCGCCCCCCCGATCAGGCCCAGCGCCCACACGGCCGAAATGAGCCGGCCGACTTTGAGCAGGTGCTGGGGATCGCGCCGACCGGTCCAGGTGGCGTACAGGTCGTGCGTGGCCGAGCTGGCGAGCGAGTTGATGGCCGAGCTGTGCGTCCCCATGGCGGCCGCCAGGATTCCGGCGATGACGAGGCCCGCGAGCCCGGTCGGCAGGTGGTGGATCACGAAGCTCGGGAACAGCTCGTCGCTCGGCGTGGCCGCCGGCGCCAGGCCCGCCGCCCAAAGGGCCGAGCCCACCAGGAGAAAGAGGGTGAACTGGAGCATGACCATGACGCCCGAGCCCACCAGGGCGATCCGGGCGTCCCGGAGGGACCGCGTCGCCAGCAAACGCTGCACGATCAGGTGATCGGCGCCGTGCGAGGCCGCCGAGAGGAGCGCCCCGCCCACCAGGCCGCTCAGGAAGGTGTAGGTATGAGTCAGGCTGGGCTCGAAGTCGAACAGCCGGAGCTTGCCCGCGCCGTACGCGCCGGCCAGCGCCACGTCGCTCCCGCCCGCCAGGCGCCAGGCGATGAACAGCGCGCCGATCCCGCCCGCGAGGTACACCGTCAGCTGCAGCACGTCGGTCCAGACCACCGCCTTGAAGCCGCCGAACCAGGTATACACCATGGTGACGAGGCCCATCACCACGATCGCGGTCGGCACGCTCCACCCGGTGATCAGCGCCAGCAGGATGGCGCTGGCGAAGATCCGGACCGCATCGCCCAGGAACCGGGAGACCAGGAACACCAGCGAGGTGAGCCGCCGGGTGCCGACGCCGAAGCGGGACTCGAGCCGGGCGTAGGCCGTCTCCTGGTCACCCCGGAAGTACCCGGGCAGGAGCCAGATGGCAACGCCGATCCGGCCGAGCAGGTAGCCGAAGGTGAGCTGGAGAAAGGTGAGATCGCCCCGGGCGCCGATGCCCGGGATCGAGATCACCGTCAGGGCGCTGGTCTCGGTGGCGACGATGGACAGCAGGATGGCCCAGGCCGGCAGGTCGCGGGCGCCGAGAAAATAATCGGCGGCGCTCCGCTGGTGGCGGGAGACCCAGAGGCCGACGCCAAGCGTGAAGACGAAGTAGAGAGCGACGACGGCGAGGTCGAGGGTATGCAGGCGAGGTCCTCGCTGAATCGGCCCCCCGGGACGACAACGGGGCCCACCCGCCAGCTGGCGGGGGGCCCCGGGGGAGTCAGCTCGGGATGGTGGTCAGGCGGTGAAGCTGCTGCCGCAGCCGCAGCCGCCGCTCGCGTTGGGATTGCTGAAGGTGAAGCCCGAGCCCTGCATCGAGCTGACGTAATCGACGGTCACGCCCGAGAGGTACTGGGCGCTGAAGCCGTCTACGAAGACGCGGACCCTGTTCACCTCCTGGACCATGTCGTCGTCCAGCGGGCGCTCTTCGATGTTGAGGCTGTACTTGAAGCCGGAGCAGCCGCCGGGAAGCACGCTGACCCGGAGGCCCGCCGTCTCGGGCGAAACCTGTTCCTGGGCGATGAACTTCCGCACCTCTTCAGTCGCCCGTTCCGTCAGGGTCATGTTGAACCCGGTGGCCGGGGCCGGCTGGCCGATGCTGGTCATGCGTCGCTCCTTCTGTACGAACGGCTGGTGAAGTCACTTCGTCGAGTCGAAACCTAACCGGGGATCGAGCGGCGTGTCAACGTGGGCCGCCAGCTGCGGATCAGCACGCAAGTTACGCTGGATCAACAAGAAAGACCCTATGCCGACGGCGCCGTAGACGCACCCCCTCAGGGGCGACCCGGTCACGATGGCCCCCACGGCGAAGACGGCCGAGTAGACCGCGGCCAGCCCGGCCACCCAGTTGACCCAGGAGAGGGCGCCGCCCGGAATCCGGTCGTCGCCGAAGCCGAGCCGACGGGCCACCTGACGCCATCCCGGCCCCCCTGGCCGCACCTGGCGGTAGAACCGGTCCAGGGTGGCGTCGGACTCGGGCGCGGTCAGGAAGGTGACCGCCAGCCAGACGGCGGTGGACACCGCGACCGTGGTGACCAGGGTGAAGGCGTAATCGCGGGTCCCGGTGTCGCTCATCGAGTGGCCCATCCGGGCCAGCGCCAACGAGGTCACGAAGGACGCTACCATCGCGCTGATCTCGGACCAGGCGTTGACCCGCCACCAGTACCAGCGAAGGATGAAGACCAGGCCGGTGCCCGCCCCGAGCCCGATCAGGATCTTCCATCCCTGCTCCACGCTGGTGAGAAAGCCCATCACCACCAGGGAAGACACCATCAGTACCGCCGTGGCCAGGCGGGAGGCGAAGACCTGTGCCCGTGGGCTGGCGTCGGGCTTGATGAACCGGAGGTATACGTCGTTGACCAGGTAGGACGCGCCCCAGTTCAGGTGGGTGCTGATGGTGCTCATGTAGGCGGCGGCAAAGGCCGCGAGCAGCACGCCCTTGAAGGGAGAGGGCAGAATGTCCACCATCACCCGGACGTAGCCCTCCTCCGGGTTGGCCAGGTGGGGATAGCGCAGCAGGCCGACGAACCCGACCAGGATCCAGGGCCAGGGCCGAAGGGCATAGTGCGCGATGGTGAACCAGAGGGTCGCGAGCAGGCCGTGCCGCTCGTCCTTGGCCGAGAGGATCCGCTGCACGATGTAGCCGCCACCGCCGGGCTCCTGGCCGGGATACCACGCCGCCCACCACTGCACGCCCAGCCAGACGAGCAGCGTCGTCACCGGCAGCCATGGCGCGTCCATCGGAGGAATCACGCCGAAGGCCGCTTCGGTCGACCCGAAATGCGCCGAGGCCTGCGCGGCCAGCGCGTCCAGCCCGCCCACCGACCGCACGGCCAGGACCGCCAGCAGGATCGAGCCGCCCATCGCGAAGATGAACTGGAACAGGTCGGTGACGATCACGCCCCAGAGGCCGGCGAAGACGCTGTACAGGGCGGTCACGGCGAACAGGCAGATGGCCGCTTTCCAGGGATCGATATTGAGGCTGATCTGAAGGATGGTGACCATGGCCCGGGTCACCCACCCCATGATGATCAGGTTGATGGGGATGGCGAGGTAGATCGCCCGGAAGCCGCGCAGCACCGCGGCCGGCCGGCCGCCGTAGCGCAGCTCGGCGAACTCGACGTCGGTGAGCACCCCGGCCCGGCGCCAGAGCCGCGAGAAGAAGAACACGGTCAGCACGCCGGAGAAGGCCCCGTTCCACCAGAGCCAGTTGCCGGCCACGCCGTACTTGGCGACCAGGCCCGCGACCACCAGCGGGGTGTCCGCCGCGAAGGTGGTGGCCACCATCGAGGTTCCGGCCAGCCACCAGGGCAGGGAGCGGCCCGAGACGAAGTAGTCGGCGAGCGATTGGCCCGCCTTCCGGGTGTAGGCCAGGCCGATCGCGGCCGAGGCCACGAAGTAGAGGGCGATGACCAGCCAGTCGGAGAAGACGAGATGCATCGACCAGTCCCGGGCAAGAGGAATCGGACACGAATCGCGCCGGGTTGCTCCCCCGGCGGGACGGAACGGCTACGGCGCTCGGCGCTGCAGGCCCCACCCGCGGGTATACCCGGGCGGGAGGCTGATCGGCAACCGGCCGCTGAGCGGGGCCGCGCCGGCCAGGGCACGGGCCACGGCTCGCTCGGTGACGGCGTTGGCGCGCCAAGCGATGAGATACGACCCGACCTCGGGCAACCCGCCGATCACGTACGGGTTGCCGAGCGAGACGAGCACGGTCGGCTGGGCGCGGGCGGTGCGGGCGATGAGCGCCAGGAGCGCGGCCGGCAGCCCGATGGTGCCGCGGCCCGCGACCGGCCGGTCGGCGGTGGCGAATACCGCGGTCGGAGTGCGCCGCAGCGCCGCCGCCACCGAGTCGTAGCTGGCGGCTCCGCTGGCGGGCCAGAGCCTGGCCAGGGTCACGGCAAAGCCCTGGGCCCGGAGCTCGGCTGCGAGGGCGGCGCCCACGGCGCGGTTCTCCTCCTCGCCGTAGGTCACCAGCGTCATCGGGGCCCGGGCGCGCGGCAGGCCGAAGACCACGCCGGCCGAATCCTTCACCAGCACGATCGAGCGGGCGGCGATGGCGGCGGCGTCGGCCTGGAACCCGGCGTTGCCGACCACGGCGGGGATGCTGTCGAGCGGGACGGTCCGGCGGGCGAACAGCCCGACCTGCCGCTTGAGCTCGAGCACGCGGCGGACCGAGGTGTCGAGCCGCTCCCTGGTGATCTCGCCCCGGTCCACCGCGCGGGCCATCGCATCGATGGCGGCCCGCGGATCGGCCGGCTGGAGCAGCAGGTCGGCCCCCGCCAGGAACGCGCGCACCCCGGCCTCGGCCCCATAAGCGTCGGCGACACCGGCCATGTTGAGCGCGTCGGTCACGATGATGCCCTTGAAGCCGAGCGAGTCGCGCAGGATGCCGGTCAGGATGTTGGGGGCCACGGTGCCGGGCCGGAGCTGGCCGGGGTCGATCCCGGGCAGCGCGATGTGGGCCGACATCACCACGTCCACGCCCGCCGCGATGGCGGCGCGGAACGGCACCAGTTCCACCGAGTCGAGCCGGGCCCAGGTGGAGCCGATCACCGGTAGCGCCAGGTGCGAGTCGGTGCCGGTGTCGCCGTGGCCGGGGAAGTGCTTCGCGGTGGCCACCATGCCATGGTCCTGCAGGCCGCGCACCTCGGCCGCGACCAGGCGGCCGACCTCGGCCGGGTCCTCGCCGAAGGCCCGGGTGTTGATGATCGGGTTGTCGGGGTTGTTGTTGACGTCCGCCACCGGCGCGAAGGCGAGCTGCACGCCCACCGCCCGGCCCTCGAGCGCCGTGATCCGGCCGATCTCGTAGGCCGCACTGTCGCTGCCGGTGGCGCCCACGCCCATATTGGGAGGCAGCAGCGTCCCGCCGTTCAGCCGGAGGCTGGTGCCGCCCTCGAAATCGGAGGCCACCAGCAGCGGCAGGGCCGAGCGCACCTGGAGCCGGTTGAGCTTGGCCGCCACGTCGAGCGGGGACCCGACCGATACGATGATGCCGCCCACGTGCAGCGAATCGACCCACGCTTCGGCCCGCTCGAAGCCGTCGTCGTCGTAAGCGGCGTAGCTCCCGGGGATCCAGGGCATCACCAGCTGGGCAATCCGGTCGCGGACGTCGAGGCCGGCCAGCACCGTCTCGACGTCGGTGCCGTTCCCGACCGTCCCGGCGGTCGGCATGGGCGCCGGGGTGGCGACCGGACGCCCCGGTCCGCAGGCGACCAGCAGGATCACTCCAACCAGTGCGAGGCATCGAGGGTGCACAGAACTCTCGTGGTGCTGGGACTCTGCGGTTGGGCGCTCGGCTGCGGAGCGGGCGGCCCCCCGGCGCAGGCCCCCACGCCCGGCAGCGTCCGCCCGGGCATCGATGTGTTGCTGAGCGACAGCCTGCGGCTGGTGCGCGGCCGGCGGGTCGGTCTCGTGACCAACCAGGCCGGCGTGGATGCGCAAGGGATCAGCGACGTGACCCGATTGCAGGCGGCCGGGGTGCGGCTCGTGGCGCTGTTCAGTCCCGAGCACGGCTTCCGCGGCGCGGCCGATCCCGGTGCCACGGTCGCCTCGTCGATCGATTCGGCCACCGGTCTACCAATCTATAGTCTTTACGGCCGGAGTACCGCCCCCACCGACGAGATGCTCGCCGGGGTCGAGGTCCTGCTGGTCGACATGCCCGACGCGGGTGCCCGCTACTACAGCTACCTCTTCACTACCATCGAGGTAATGCGGGCGGCCGCGGGCCGGAGGATCCCGGTCGTGGTGCTCGACCGGCCGGATCCGATCGGCGGGGCGGTGCAGGGGAACGTGCTCGACACCGCGTTCCGGACGGCGGTCGGCCAGCTGGCGGTGACGATGCGCCACGGCATGACGATCGGCGAGCTGGCCCGGCTGGCCCGGGCCGACCTTGGACTCCCGACCGATCTCACCGTGGTGCCGGTGACGGGATGGCGGCGGGCGCTGTCGCTCGACCGCACCGGCCTGCCGTTCGTGCCGCCGAGCCCGAACCTGCGGTCGCTCGAGAGCCTCTATCACTATCCTGGCACCTGCTTGTTCGAGGGCACCAACGTGAGCGTGGGGCGCGGGACGGCGGCCGCGTTCACCCAGATCGGCGCGCCCTGGCTCGACACTGCGGCGGTGCTGGCCCGGATGCGCGCGGCGAAATTGCCCGGGGTCCGGTTTGCCGGCGTGTCCTTCACGCCCCGCCAGCCCGGCGACGGCAAATACGCGGACACGGCACTGGCCGGGATCCGGCTCGCGGTCACCGATCGCGACCTCTACGATCCGACCGCGACCGCCGTCCACCTGCTGGCGGCGATCCGCGGGGTCCACCCCGACCGTTTCGAATGGATTCCCCGGCACTTCGACCGCCTGGCCGGTGGATCGGGCCTGCGCGACCAGCTCGAGGCCGGCATCGCGCCGGCGGCAATCGTCGGCGGCTGGACGGCGGAGCTGGCGCGGTTCCGGGAGCGCCGGCGACCCTTTCTGCTGTATCCCGAGCCCTGAGGCGGCCGGACCCCAGCTCCGCCCGGACCGCGTTGAGCGGCTCCTCGTTTCCGATTGCCCTAACCAGTTCTGCCGATTATCCTTTGGCCCGGCCGCCCGACCGCGGATCGGCCCGTCACACGCTCGCCGGGGGACCGTACCGACGTGAAGCTGCTGGGGGCGCTGGAGAAGCCGTTTTACGCCGCGGTCGATCCGCTGGTGGCGCGGCTCATCCGCTCCGGCGTCCGGCCGAACACCATCACGACGATCGGCACCGGGCTGGTGCTGGTGTCCGCGCTGGCGTTCGGGCTAGGCCACATCCGCCTGGGCGGCCTCGTGCTGCTGTTGAGCGGCGTGACCGACACGCTCGACGGGCAGGTGGCGCGCGGGGGGGCCATGGTCACGAAGTTCGGCGCCTTCTACGACTCGACGCTCGACCGGGTGGGCGACGGCGCCACCTTCATCGGGATCGGCGCCTTTTTCTTGACCGCCCCGGACATCGCCTACCGGATCCCGGCGGCCCTGGCCTGCATGGTGGCCATTCTCAGCTCGCTGCTGGTCTCCTACGCCCGGGCCCGGGCCGAAGGGCTTGGCATCGACTGCAAGGTGGGGATCGCCCAGCGGGCCGAGCGGATCCTGCTGGTGGGGCTGTTCTCGCTGCTGGTGGGTGCGGGACCGCATGGCCTGCTGCTCGAGGGCATCGTGGCCCTGCTCGCGTTCGCCTCGGTGATCACCGTGGTGCAGCGCTTCGTGTACGTCTACCGCCACGCCGACGACGGGAAGGAGCCGTCGCGGGCGCGGGAGGCGGGCGTGCCGCTCGATTCATTCGCGAAAGGACGCTAGCCAGTGGCTGATCAGACCGCCCGGCGCATGGCGCCGGCCAAGGGGAAGCTCGGCATACTCTGCGTCGGGCTCGGCGCGGTGGCGACGACGTTCATCGCCGGCGTCGAGAACATCCGCCGCGGCACGGCGAAGCCGTTCGGCTCGCTGACGCAGATGGGGACCATCCGGCTCGGGAAGCGCACCGACGGCCGGGCCCCGCTGATCCGGGACTTCGTACCCCTGGCGGATCTGAAGGACATCGTCTTCGGCGCCTGGGATCCGGTGCCGGACGACGCCTACGCCGCGGCCCGCCATGCGGGCGTGCTCGACCGGCACGAGCATCTCGAGCCGATCGCCGACTTCCTCAAGGGCATCACCCCGATGCCGGCGGTGTTCGACCAGAACTACGTCAAGCGGCTCGAGGGGAAGAACGTCAAGACCGGCGCCACCAAGCGGGAGCTGGCCGAGGCGTTGCGGAAGGACATCCGTGACTTCAAGGCCCAGCACGGCTGCGACCGGCTGGTCATGGTCTGGTGCGCCTCGACCGAGATTTTCATCAGCCCGGGGCCGACCCACTGGACCCTGGAGGCGTTCGAGCAGGCGATGGACGCCAACGACCAGACCATCGCCCCCTCCATGCTGTACGCCTACGCCGCCATCCTGGAAGGCGTGCCGTTCGCCAACGGGGCACCCAACCTCACCTGCGACGTCCCCGCCATGGAGGGCCTGGCCAAGGCCAAGGGCGTCGCCATCGGGGGCAAGGACTTCAAGACCGGCCAGACCATGGTGAAGACGGTGCTGGCGCCGATGTTCAAGGCCCGGATGCTGGGCGTGGCGGGCTGGTACTCGACCAACATCCTCGGCAACCGCGACGGCGAGGTGCTCGACGATCCGGAGAGCTTCAAGACCAAGGAAGAGAGCAAGCTCGGCGTACTGGAGTACATCCTCCAGCCCAAGCTCTATCCCGAGCTCTACGGCGAGATGTACCACAAGGTGCGGATCAACTACTATCCGCCCCGGGGCGACAACAAGGAAGGCTGGGACAACATCGACATCTTCGGGTGGCTGGGCTACCCGATGCAGATCAAGGTCGATTTCCTCTGCCGCGACTCGATCCTGGCCGCCCCGCTGGTGCTCGACCTGGCGCTGTTCTTCGACCTGGCCCAGCGGGCCGGGATGAGCGGGATCCAGGAGTGGCTCTCGTTCTACTTCAAGAGCCCCCAGACCGCGCCCGGCCTCTATCCCGAGCACGACCTGTTCATCCAGCACACGAAGCTGAAGAACACCCTGCGGTGGATGATGGGCGAGACGCCGATCACCCACCTCGGCCAGGACTACGACGAGGACGACCTGGGCTGAACCGACTCGGCCAGGACAACGGCCACCTCGTCGGCTGACGACCTGGCTGACCGTTCTGGTGGCTG
>JBBRGH010000096.1:0-9354 GCA_038240915.1 Gemmatimonadales bacterium
TCGGGCCTCATGGAGCAGCCGCCAGCTCCGTTCGCGCCGCCCGCGGCCCAGGTTGAGGTCGGCGCCGAGGACGACGACCTCTCCGCCCAGCTGCTCGAGCAGGTGCGCGGTCTGTACCGCGCGCCCTGCGACGCCGAGCCAGGCGGCGCCCGGCGGTCCGCGCGGGTCGAGATGGGCGCTCACGACGTGGACCGGGCCGCCGTCGAGCAGCAGCGTGGCCGCCACGGGCACCCGCCGCTGCAGCACCAGCGGGAGCTCGAACGCCCAGGCGTGGGAGAGTGGCAGGTCGGAGAGGATGGCGTTGCCTCGGTCGCTCGGTCCGGTGCCGTTCCGCATCGAGGGGACGTAGCGGAGGTTGAGTCCGAGCGCCGTGGCTACTTCGACGATGTCGACCCGGGGCCGGGTGCGCGGCGGGAAGCCACCGGCGGCCCGGCGGGCCGCCCGGCCCATGGGCCGGGCCGGCAGCGTGGCGTCGCTTCGGTATGCCTCCTGGGCCAGGATGACGAGCGGAGTCTCGGTCTCGGCCCGGATCCGGGCCACGACGTCGGCCAGGCGTCCGCGGCCGATCCAGAGGTTCCAGCTCAGGACGACCAGGTCCGTGACCGCGGCCGGCCGCCGCCCGGGCGCCAGATCGAGCGCGACCGGCCCCCCGACGTTGGTTCGCCAGGCCTCCAGGCGGTCGCGGCTCTCGGCGCCGCGCCACAGCGTGATGGGAACGGCGGCACCGGCGCCGGAGGGCGCTGCCGGCACCGGGATGGTCCGGGTGGGCCGATCCGCCATGTCCGCCTTTCACCGTTCGGTTGTCGGGCCACGGAGCAGGTCGAGGACAGGAAAGTAGGCGGCCCGGGGCGGTGCCGTGGTGACTGCGCTCACCCGCGACTGGAGCTTCGGGGCCCCCGGTGTACATTCCACCTCCGCGGCGACCACCCCCGGCCGCGCGAACGGACCGTTCTCCGGAGCATCGATCCGATGAAGGCAAGCGATATCCGCCGCGGTCACGTCCTCATCATCGACGGGCAGCCATGCCGGGTCATGGATTTCCAGCACCGCACGCCGGGTAACCTGCGCGCGTTCGTCCAGGTGCGTCTTCGGAATCTGTCCAGCGGCAACACGTTCGACACCCGGCTCAGCGCCACCGAGTTCGTGGAGGACGCCCGGCTCGACACCAAGGACATGCAGGTGATGTATCGGGACGCCAACGGCGTTCACGTCATGGACTCGGAAACCTACGACCAGTTCACCCTCGACGACGAGGTCGTGGGCGAACAGGGGCAATGGATGGATTCGGGGCTCAACTTCCAGGCCGAGTGGCTCAACGGCCGGCCGATCTCGATTCAGCTGCCCGCGACAGCCGAGCTCGAGGTGGTCGAGACCGCGCCGACCATGAAGACCGCCACCAAGACCGCCAGCACCAAGCCCGCCAAGCTCAGCAACGGGGTCACCATCCAGGTGCCCGAGTTCATCAGCGAGGGCGAGCGGGTGCGGGTGAACCCGCGCGACGGAGTCTACCTGGAGCGGGCCAAGTAACACCCGCCGCCGAGGGCGGCCGCCCGGGTCGGCTGACGTGGCTGGCCGCGCTGGCCGAAGGCGGGCTGGTGCTGCTCGCTCTGGTGCTGGGGTGGTGGCTCGGGGTCGCGCCGTTCGCGCACTTTACCTGGAGCTGGAGGGGCCTGACCAGCGGGATCGTGGCCACGGCCCCTCTCCTGTTGGGCCTGGCGTGGTGTCTTCGGACCTCCGCGGCGCCGCTGGTCCGGCTGGTCCGGCTGGTCGAGGCCCGCATCGCTCCGATGTTCGCGGGCAGCTCGGCCCTGGCGCTCCTGGTCGTGGCCCTCATGGCCGGTGTCGGCGAGGAGGCGCTGTTCCGCGGCGTGCTGCAGCCGGCGCTGGCCGGTTCCCTGCCGGCGTGGGTGGCCGTCGCCCTCACGGCTCTGCTCTTTGGTCTGGTTCACTGGGTCACCCCCACCTATGCCCTCCTGGCCGCGCTGGTCGGCGGCTACCTCGGGGCGCTGGCCGTCTACACCGGCAATCTGCTCGTTCCCATCGTCACCCACGCGCTGTACGACGCGGTGGCGCTCGCCCTCCTCGTGCGCCTGAAACCGGTCGTAACGTCCTCCGTCCTGTAGCTCAAGGCCCGGGGCCGCCGGCCTTTCCTGCCGCGACATCGCTTTCCAGGAGGAGACCGCATGCCCGTGATGGACATGTACGCCCCGGGGGCATTCTGCTGGGCCGACCTCGGCACCCCTGACGCCGCCGCCGCCACGCGCTTCTACACCACCTTGTTCGGCTGGACCGCGGACGACCGCCCGATCGGACCCGACGGGTTCTACACCATGCTCTCCGTCGGGGGGCGGGCGGTCGCCGCCCTGTACCAGCTGGAGCCGGCCGCCGCCGGACCGCGCCCGCAGTGGCTGTCCTACATTTCCGTCGCCAACGCCAGCGCCGCCGCCGAGCGCGCCAGGGCGCTGGGGGGTGCCATCCTCATGGAGCCGTTCGACGTCCTCGACGTGGGCCGGATGACGATGGTGCAGGACCCGACCGGCGCCGTGGTGGCGCTCTGGGAGCCGCGCCGCCACGCCGGGGCCGGCCTGGTGGGAGAGCCCAACAGCATGTACTGGAACGAGTTGGCCACCGACGACCCGGAGCGGGCTGGCGTCTTCTATTGCGGCTTGCTCGACTGGTCGGCCGAGTCCGGGCAAGTGGCGCGGGAGGGCTATACCCGCTTCACCAACGCCGGCACGCCCCGGGGAGGGATGACGGCGATCGCGCCCGCCTGGGGCCCTGTGCCCCCGTCCTGGCTGCTCTATTTCGCCGTCAGCGACTGCGAAGGACACGTGGCGCTGGCGCAGTCGCTCGGCGGCGCGGTGCGGCTGCCGCCGACCGAGGCGGGCGGGGCGGGGCGCTTTGCCATGCTGGTGGATCCGCAGGGCGCGGTGTTCGCTGTGATCCAGCCACCCGCGGGCCCGGGTGCGGTGGGGTAGATTGCCTGTCATGGATGCCATCGACGCCATTCAGCGGCGGACCTCGGTCCGCCGTTTCCGTCCCGACCCGGTCCTGCGTGAGACGCTCGTTGCGCTGCTGGACTGCGCGGTGCGGGCGCCCAACCACAAGCTCACCGAGCCGTGGCGCTTCGCTGTGGTAACCGGCGCCGCCCGGGCTCGGTTCGCCGAGTTGCGGGCCCGCCACCGGCTCAGGCGCTATGGCGACCCCGCATCCGAGGAGGCCCGGGCGGGCGGGGAGAAGATCCGGCGAGAGACCCAGGAGACTCCGGCGTTCGTGGTGGTGATGTGTGCCCAGAACCCCGACGAGCAGACCCGCGATGAGGACTACGCCGCTGCCATGATGGCCACGGCCAACCTCATGATCGCCGCCGAGTCGCTGGGGCTCGGTACCTACCTCAAGACCGGGGGTATCATGCGCGACCCCGATGTCGAGACCCTGGTGGGACTTGAGGAGGGATTCCGCATCGTGGCCGTGGTCAGCGTCGGCTACCCAGCCGCCGCCGAGCCGCCCCGCCGCCGTCGCCCGGCGGACGGGCTCACGCGCTGGGTGGATTCGTGACGAGGCACGACCTGATATTCCGGAGACCCGTTTTCGGCGGTAAGTTGGACCCAAGACCGCTGGCAGTCCCGCTCATTCCCGTGGAGGATGTAGCCGTGAAAGTCCGTCGCGAACGATTCATGCTGGCCGCCTGGCTCGCCGTTGCCGCGTCGCCGTTGGCGGCGCAAGAGCCGGTACAGGCGCCCGATAGCACCGTGCAGGGATATGCACCGACCGCACCCGTCCCGACCCCGCCGTCCGCCTCGGCTCCAGTGGCCGCGCCGGCCCCGGCGGCCGCCGTGGCGCCCGCAGTTCCGGCCTCGCCCACGGCCGGCCGCACCGTGGCCGAAGCGCTGGGCTTCATCGACGTGATCCCGTCGCGTAGCGCCGACCGCATCCAGACCGAGCTCCAGGCGGCCAAGGCTGCCGCTCGCGAGGCCGATGCTCGGGTCGCCGAGACCACGTCGCAGCGGGCCGAGACCAAGGCGATGATCCAGGTCAAGAAGCAGGAGATCTCGACCACCGATGCCCGGCTCAAGCTGGCCGACAAGCAGAAGTCCGAAGCCGACAAGACAACGCTGACCGCGGACAAGAAGGTCTCCGAGCGGCAGAAGGAGTTCCTCGAGCGGCGCGAGGCGCTGCACGGGGCCGAGATCGACCAGGCCAAGGCGGCCAAGCGCGAGGCCGAGGCGAAGCAGAAGGCGCTGGAGATGGAGCTGCAGCTGGCCAGCCGGCGGGGCGATCGGGCTCGGCTGGGGAACAACGATCCGACTGCCGCCCTCCGGCAGGACGAGGTGATCCGGGAGCTGGAGCGGAAGACGCTCGAGGCTCAGCGGCAGCGGGCCGACGTGGCCAAGGACGTGGCGGCCCGGGATGAGGACATCGCCAAGCGCCGGCTCGATCTGTATCAGGCCCAGATGGCGGCGAGCGGCGGGCGGTAAATCGGTCCACCGCACGCGTCACCGCGCGCACGACGAAGGGGGCATGCCCGCGAGCATGCCCCCTTCGTCATTTGCGGCTGGCCCGACGGCTACCCGCGCCGTCCGGCGAGCGGCTGCCCGGCCGGCGGCTCCGACGTTTGCTTCCACGCCTGGGCCACGCTCTGGTTGACCTCCGACACGATGTCGGCGCGGACCGGGAGCCCCTGCTGCTCCAGGGAGCGCACCACTGCAGTGGGGATGAGATGGTTGAGCCGGATGACCGCGTCGGTGTAGTCGCGGAAATGCTGGTGGGCCAGGTCGGCCACCTCCTGGTCCTCGAAGGCCAGCGCGGTGGTGTGCAGCATGACGTAGCCGATACTCGCCAGGTTGAAGGCGGTATAGTCGTCGCGCAGGTTCTTGGGGAGACCCTCGCCCCGGACCAGGTCGATCAGCCCCGCCGCAGCGCCCGCCACGGCCGAGCCTGCGCGCTTGACCGATTCGACGACGCCGCCGGCGTTCCGCCGGTCGCTCAGCATCCGGAGATCGGAGATGTGATGCTCGATGGTGGTCTGAATCGGCCGGAGCGTGGCCAACACGTCCGGGTAGTCCTTGAGATCGGACAGCTGGCCTTTGACGGCCTTCCCGATGTGATCTTCCAGGGCCAGCATATCGGTGATGTAGCTGTTGATCGCTTCGATTCTGTCGCGTGCCACAATATCCTCCACAGGCTATGGGATGCAGGGCCGTCCGCCGCCCCGAGGAAAGCAGAGTGGGCCTTGTGCGCCATGATGCCCCTCCCGCAGGCTCGAAACTGTGTGGGGGATCACCGTTCTGGAGAGCTGGACCTATGACACGGTACTTCGGTGTTCATACCATCGATACCGGTGGCATCCACATGGCCGTCCGCCGGGCCGCCGAGGCCGGCGCCACGGCACTGCAGGTGTTCACCGCCATCCCCAAATACTACGGCGACAAGTCCTCGATCCGCCCGGAGCGGGTCGACCGATTCAAGAGCGCCCTCGCGGCGACCGGGATCGCACCCGAGCGGGTGATCGTGCATGCCGCCTACGTGCTCAACACCGCCACCGGTGACGAGGAGAAATGGGGGCGCGCCGCGGCGGGACTGCGGAAGGAGCTGGAGCGCTCGAGCGCGCTGGGCGTAGGCGGGATCTGCTTCCACCCGGGAGCGGCCACGGACGGCGATCGCGCCGCCGCCACCGGGCGGGTGGCCCGCGCCATCACCCAGGCCCTGAGCGCCGTGCCGAGCCAGACCCGCATCCTGGTCGAGAACACGGCCGGCGCGGGCCTCACGATCGGGAAGACGCCCGAGGAGATCGGCGCCATTCTGGCCGCGGTCCCGGCCGCCCTCCGGCCGCGCACGGGCTATGGGCTGGACACTTGCCACCTGTTCGCCGCCGGCCACGACATCACCGCCTCGGCGGCCGAGTTCGGTGCCATCCTCGACCGGTTCGAAGCCGCTGCGGGCGAGCCGCCGGCGTTCATGCACCTCAACGACAGCGAGGGTGCGCTGGGATCGAATCGGGACCGGCACATGTTGATCGGGGAAGGAAGGATCGGGGTCGAGCCATTCCGCTGGCTGCTGCAGGACCGACGAAGCGCCGGGATTCCGCTGATTCTGGAGACGCCGCAGCAGCATGCCGAGGTAGCGGAGGACGACGGGTCGGCTGATCCCTGGGACGCGCGGATGGTGACGCTGCTGCGGGAGCTCAGCCCGGGCTGAACTTGGGCAGCTCCGCGCGGTGGCGGGCGAGAAAGTCCAGGTAGACCGCGGCGTCGGTGTAGTCGCGGAGCTCGGCGATCCGCTGGTCGCGGAAGCGGAGCACGACGCAGGTCCGCTGGTCCATCACATCGTCGGGCGAGGAGCGGAGCCAGCTCCGCTCGCGGATCTCGACGATCACCCGCTCGTCGGCCTCGTACCACACCCGCCAGACCTCTTCGGATCCCCAGTCGGCGGCGCCGAGGCCGAACTCCCGCCCGGTCATGGCGCGGAGCACGGCTGCCCGGCCGCGCCATTCGCCGCCGATGGGCGGCGCGCCGGCCACCCAGTACACCACGTCCTCGGTCAATGCCGCCGCCACCTCGTCCATTCGGCCGGCGAACAATGACACCTCGTAGGCCCGGGCCACCCGCATGCGCTCGCTCATGACGCTCCCTCTTCAGCCGGGGTGAGCGGGTTGGCCTTCCGCCCCGCGCCGCCCATCGGCAGCTCCACCTCGGCGCGATGGTGATCGAGAATGCGCCAGGTCACCAGCGCCCGGTCGGCCAGCTCGGCCGCGGCAGTGCGGAGCGGACCGCTGTCGCGCACCTGGCGGACGTTGTTCTGCATGTCCTCGGCGTCCCAGCCCCGCGAATGGGCGATGAACGGGAACGCGGGGAAGACGAACCCCAGCTCGGCCCAGAACGTGAGCATGGCGCCGGCCACCGCCTGGATGTTGTCCTGGCCACCGGTGATGATGAGCCCGGCCACCTTGTTCACGATCAGCCGGCGGTTGTGGATCGTAAGCTGGTTCTGAATGCAGTTGAGTCGCTCGATCATCTTGAAGTAGAGCGAGCTGGCGCTGCCCCAGCGGATCGGCGTGGCGATGAGAATCACGTCAGCCCAGTGGACCAGCCCCTCGTAGATCGGCGTCAGCTCGTCGGCCGGATCCCGCTCGGTGATGGCGCAGGGCCAGGTGCAGGCATGCGAAGCCTTGGAGTAGTTCCCCTCGCAGGGACGGAAGGCGAGATCGCGGAGCCGCACCACCTGCGTCTCGGCGCCCTGACCGCCGAGATGGGCCACCGCGTGCTCGAGCAGGCAGTCGGAGGTGGAGAAGCGCGGATTGTCGGCGTCCATGGCCGTGGTGGAGATGCCGAGCACGCGGGGCGGCTGCCCCGGCGTCTTCGGATGGGGCTCCAGCAGGTGAGACGGCTTGTGCTTGAGCAGGTGGCGCGGCATCACCGGCGGCAACTGCAGGTAGACCCCGTCCGCCCGGGTTTCCATCCGGTAGACCGGGACCTGCTCCTCGTCGTACCCGGCCGGACCCTTCCCGGTCACCACGCTGTACTCCCAGGCATGCCACGGGCACATGACGAACTCGCCCCGGACCCGGCCCTCGGAGAGGGGTCCGCCCCGGTGGTTGCAGATGTCGGAGATGGCGCGGAACTGCCCGTCGTGATGGAAGATGGCGATGCGGTGGCGCTCGATCTTGACCGCCAGCGGGGCGCGGTCGCGGAGTTCCGCCTCGTCACCCACCCGGTGCCAGGTGGCCATGATCTTCCCGCAAGTAGAAGGGAGCCGTAAGGTATCCCGCGCCAAAGCCGGGGGCGAGGTCCCGGCGAGGTGTGCGCGCTTCTTGCACTGGGACCGCCGGACCCACTTGCTGCGGACATTTTTGCCGGGAGTCGTGGATTTGGACAACTCAGCGCCCGCCAACGCACTAGCCCAGAACGCGCCGCCCCGGCGGTCGTTCCTCGTGGCGCTGGCCGCCACGGCGCTGCTCGCGGCGGTCGAGTACACGCCCGCCCGCACGCTCGAGACGCCCTCGCTTTCCGCCGTGATCGCCGCAGGAGCCCGAGCCCCGGCGCTGACAGCGGTCTCGGTCGGGCTGCCGATCGACAGCGCGGTGCTCGAGCGCCAAGTGGTCTCCCGCTACGACTATCGGCCGCTGGCCCGGCTGCTCGGACGCCACAACCGCGACCACCAGGTGGTGCGTCGGATTGCCCGCGCCATCGTCAAGGAGGCCGAGCGGCTGCAGGTGGCGCCCAGCCTGCTCACCGGCGTGCTGCTGACCGAGAACCCACGGCTGGAAACCCGCACGGTCAGTAGCCAGGGCGCCATCGGCCTGATGCAGGTGATGCACTTCCACGCCGGCGAGTTCGACTGCGCCTCGAACGACCTGCGCGAGGTCGAGTCGAATATCTGCCATGGCGCCCGCGTCTTCGGCCGCTATCTCAAACGGACCGGCAACGTCAAGCGTGCGCTGCTGCGCTACAACGGCTGCGTGGTGAGCGCCAACACGCCTAACTGTCATCGCTATCCGGGCAAGGTGATCCGTGCGGCGCGCGAAGTGCGGGGGGAGCTGCTGGCGTATCCGGCCCGGATGGAGCAGGAGGCGGGAGCCGTGGCGGGCGCTCTTTCGAACGGGGCGGCAGGCGAGGCGGTCAGCTGGTAGCGCGGGCGATCGTCCTCCGTTCTGATCCGCCCCATCGCCCCGCGCCGCCAGACCTGGAAGGTCAGGCCTCGGAAGGTCAGAGCCCCAGCAGGTCCTTGAGCGCCTTCCCCACCTTCCGTCCCAGCTCCTCCAGCCGAATGATGAACGGAGCCGTGTGCTCCCGGCAGGTGCGCGTGGGCTCGGTCCCGGCCCGGAACCACTCGCGCTGGGTGACCGGACACCACTCGTTGGCGAGATCCCCGTTGAAGGCGTCGATCGTGCGGCTCACCATGCCGACCGGCGGCGTCCAGTCACTGGGCGTGCGCTCGCGCCAGCCCTCGAGGTAGAACGACGCCCATGCCGGCGCCGCCAGCCGGCCGCCCGAGGCGCCTGGCGCGATCGGCCGCGGCCCGTCATAGCCGAACCAGACTGCCGCCACCACGGTCGGCGTGTAGCCCACGAACCAGACGTCGGTCCCGTCGTTGGTCGTGCCCGTCTTGCCCGCCACCGGTTCCCGCACGCCGCGATCGCGGACCACCCGCCCGGTGCCTCCCTCCACCACCGACTGCAGCATCGAGGTGAGCTGGAACGCCTGCGCGGCTCCCAGTACCCGCTCGGCCGCGGGCATGGGCGCGCGCCACAGCACGGTGCCGTCACCCGCCTCGATCCGGCGGATGAGCCTGGGCGTCACCCGGAGCCCGCCGTTGGCGAACGGCGCGTACGCGGTGGCTAGCTCGAGCGGCGTC
>JBBRGH010000097.1:0-9331 GCA_038240915.1 Gemmatimonadales bacterium
CCAGTTCGAGGAACGCCTCAAGGCTATCATGCAGGAAATCCGCCGCTCGCGCGACGTGCTCATCTTCATCGACGAGCTGCACACGCTTGTCGGCGCAGGCGCTGCCGAGGGCGCCATCGACGCGTCCAACATGCTCAAGCCCGCGCTCGCGCGGGGCGAGCTCCAGTGCGTCGGCGCGTCCACCCTGAACGAGTACCGGAAGTACATCGAGAAGGACGGCGCTCTCGAACGCCGCTTCCAGACTGTGGTAGTCGAGCCGCCTACCGTCGAGGAGACGGTCGAAATCCTCAAGGGCCTGCGCAAGAAGTACGAGGACCACCATCGGATCAGCATTCCCGACGCCACCCTGGCGGCGGCGGCGGAGCTGTCCGAACGGTACATCACCGACCGGTTCCTCCCGGACAAGGCCATCGACGTGATCGATGAGGCCGGCGCCCGGGCCCGGCTGGCCTCGCAGGTTCCGCCGGCCGAGGTGGCCGAGCTCAAGACCGCGCTGGAGAAGGTGAACCTGCAGAAGGAGGACGCGGTCCGCGACCAGAACTTCGAGCGGGCGGCCTCGCTCCGCGACCAGGAGCGCGACCTCCAGAACCAGATCCGGCTGAAGAACGAGGAGTGGGAGAAGGACCGGCAGACCCGGCGCCCGGTAATCGACGAGGAGCACATCGCGTTCATCGTCTCCCGCTGGACCGGCATCCCGGTCACCCGGCTGCAGGAGGCCGAGGCCTCCCGGCTCATGCGGATGGAGGACGAGCTGCACTACTCGGTGGTGGGGCAGGACGAGGCCATCAAGGCCGTCTCCCGCGCCATCCGCCGCTCGCGCGCCGGGCTCAAGGACCCGAACCGGCCGATCGGCTCGTTCATCTTCTCCGGGCCCACCGGCGTCGGCAAGACCGAGCTGGCCCGGTCCCTGGCGCGGTTCCTCTTCGCCGACGCGTCAGCCCTCATCCGGGTGGACATGTCGGAGTACATGGAGAAGTTCTCGGTCTCCCGGCTGATCGGCGCCCCGCCGGGCTACGTCGGCTACGAGGACTCCGGCACCCTGACCAAGGCTGTGCGGCGGAAGCCCTACTCGGTCGTCCTACTGGACGAGATCGAGAAGGCGCACCCCGACGTGTTCAACATCCTGCTCCAGGTGCTTGACGAGGGCCACCTGACCGACAACTACGGCCGGGTGATCGACTTCAAGAACACCGTGGTGATCATGACCTCCAACGTGGGCGCCCGCGACATCATGCAGGGGAAGACGCTGGGCTTCCACGGCGGCGACACCAAGGGGAACTTCGAAAAGATGCAGGAGACGGTGAAGGAGGAGATGAACAAGGTGTTCAACCCGGAGTTCCTCAACCGGCTGGACGACGTCATCGTGTTCCACCCGCTGGCCAAGGAGCACATCGCGCAGATCGTCACCATCCTGCTCAAGGAAGTGCAGCGCCGGCTGGGCGACGAGGTCAAGCTCACGCCCGCCGCGATCGACTTCCTGGTCGAGAAGGGCTACGACCAGAGCTACGGCGCCCGCCCGCTCAAGCGGTCGATCCAGCGCTACATCGAGGACCCGCTCAGCGAGAAAATTCTCATGGGCGACTTCGGCCGCGGCGACGAGATCGAAGTGGACGTCGCCCCCGATCGCGAGCGGCTGGCCTTCCGGGTGCTGACCGGCACCCAGGCCTAGGCCGCCCCGTGCCGGCTCCTTCGGGAGCCGGCGCGCCCTCCTCCGACCGAGTGCGGATGCAGCGTTTTCCCTCCCTCCTGGCCGCCGTGACCCTCGTCCTTGGGGGACCGGCGGCGCTGGCCGCCCAGGACGAGCACCCCCCCATCGTTGACAGCATCGCCGTCGCGGGCCAGTCGCGGCTGACGGCGTCGCAGATCGTGGGGACGTCCGGGCTGATCGTGAACCAGCCGGTCAATTACCGCGACATTCAGCGGGCCATTACGGCCCTGTTCCGCACCGGACAGTTCGACGACGTGGTCGTCGAGCAGCAGCCGATCGGCGATGGCCTGCTGCTGACCGTCCGCGTCAAGGAGAGGCCGGTGCTGGAGAAGTGGGCCGTGCGGGGCGTGACCAGGGTCTCGGAGAGCGAGGTCAAGGGCCGGGTGAAGCTGGCCGAGGGGCGGCCGCTCGACCGGAACGCGGTCGAGCAGTCCCGGGCCTCGATCGATTCCCTCTACAAGCACGATGGCTACTACAGCGCCCAGATCAAGACGCTCGAACTGGCCCAAGACAACGGCAAGATCCGGATCGTCTACGACGTCACCGAGGGCCAGCGGGTCGCCATCAGCCAGGTCATCGTCGAGGGCAACCAGCGTTTCAGCGACAAGCAGGTGGTGAAGCACATGGCCACCCGTCCCGAGGGGTTCTGGTGGTTCCAGAAGGGCGAGTACGACGAACGGAAGGTGGACCAGGACGTCCGGGAGCGGCTGCCGCGCTGGTACGCCGACAACGGGTATGTGGACTTTCAGGTGAGCCACGACTCCCTGGTGGCCGACTCCGCCGGCGGCAAGGGGGTGCTCCACCTGACGGTCGAGGAGGGGCAGCCCTACGAGGTCGGCGCCTTCGACATCGAAGGCGCCCGCCGGTTCTCGACCGAAGAGTTGCAGGTCTACTATCCCTTCGGCCCGGTCGGGGCCAATGGGACGCCGGAAGGCGGGCCGCGGCCGTTCAGCCGGTCGGAGTGGGACGGGGCCACCGAAAAGGTCCAGAATCTCTACGCCAACAACGGCTACATCTACGCCCAGGTCGAGCCGACCGAGACCCGGCGCACCGGCGCGGACGGCAAGCCGGTCGTGGACCTCAAGTGGGCCATCCGGGAAGGGTCGCCGGCCACGATCAACAAGGTCGAGATCGTCGGCAACGACGTGACCCACGAGCGGGTGATCCGCGAGGCCATCGTCATGCTCCCCGGCGACCTGTTCAGCCGGGAGCGTCTGATCCGCTCGTACCAGAACGTCTCCAACCTGGGCTTCTTCCAGCAGCCGCTGCCGAGCCCGGACGTCAAGCCGTCCGCCAACGGCGTGGACGTGGACATCGTCTTCCGGGTCGAGGAACGCCGCACCGGCAACATCAACTTCGGGGCCTCGTTGGGGCAGGGCACGGGCGTGGGCGGGTTTCTCGGGCTGGAAGAGCCGAACCTGTTCGGCCGGGGCAAGCGCGGCAAGCTTCAGTGGCAGTTCGGCAAGAACATCAACGACTTCACCCTGAGCTTCACCGATCCCGCCATCCGCGAGAGCCGGATCTCGGGCACGGTGTCGCTGTTCGACTCGCGCGCCCGGTACACCATCGGCGACCTCGGCCGCCGGAAGCAGACCGGCGGCAGCGTTCAGATCGGCTTCCCGTTCTTCGGCTCGCGCTACACCCGCTTTTTCACCTCGTACTCCTACCAGCGGGTGCGCTACTCCGAGGGGTCGGTGGACCTCCGGGCCCGGTTCAGCTGCAGCGCCTGCAGTCGGTCCACCGTCGGGACCAGCGTGCTGCGGGATACCCGGGTCGGGCTTCCGTTCGCGGTCGGCGGCTCGTTCACCAACCTCAGCGCCGAGCTCAATGGCGGGTTCCTGGGCGGGACGGGCAACTACCGGAAGGTGGACATGGAGGGGCGCTGGTATGCCCCGCTGGGCACCCTGGGCGGCGCCGGGCAGCTGGGAGCCGGGGTACAGTTCGTGCTAGGACTGACGGCCAAGTCGGGATTCATCTTCGGAGACGCGGGGCCGTTCTTCACCGAGCTCTACTCGCTTGGCGGGGTGCAGTACGGCGTGCCGCTCCGGGGCTACGACGAGTTTTCGATCACGCCGGACGGGTTTGACCCGTCGGCCAGCGGCAACCAGGCCAGTCCGGACGCGTTCGGCAAGTCGTTCGCCGCCTTCACGGTGGAGGCGGGCGCCCGGGTCAGCCAGTCGATCTATCTCAGCACGTTCTTCGACGCGGGCAACGTCTACCGGAGCGCGCGCCAGTGGGATCCGACCCGGCTGTTCCGGGGCGCGGGCTTTGGCGCGGCGGTGATCTCGCCGCTGGGCCCAATCGGTATCGATCTGGGGTACGGCTTCGACCGGGTGGACGGCGCCGGCCGCCCCGATCCGGGCTGGCAACTCCATTTCAAGCTGGGCAATTTCTTCTAGCACGTCACGCACCTTTCATCGGGAGCAACGCATGAAGCTGACCGTTCCGGCTACCTGGGCCGCCATCCTCGCCCTCGTCTGCGCGGGGTCGCCGCTCTCGGCTCAGCAGAGCGGAGGAGGCAAGCTCGCCTACGTGAACACCCAGGCGATCCTCAAGGCGACGCCGGGCTACGCGTCCGCCGAATCGACCTTCACGAAGGAGCTGGGGAGCTACCGGGGCGAGGTGCAGAAGCTCCAGGCCAGCCTCGATTCCTCGGCCTCGGACTTTGAGCAGCAGTCCGTGCTCCTGAGCCCCACGCAGCGCGCCGCCAAGCGGAAGGACCTGGAGGGGCAGCAGCAGAAGCTGGAGCAACGCTCCCAGGAGCTGCAGCAGCGGGCGGCCTCCCGCGAGCGCGAGCTGCTCGACCCGATTCAGACCAAGGTCAACAGCGTGATCGAGGGGATGCGCGCGGCGGGCAACTACGCCGTCATCTTCGACGTGAGCGCGCCGAACAGCGGCATCGTTACGGCCGATAAATCGCTCGATCTCACGCAGAAGGTCATCCAGCAGCTCAAGACGGGCACCTGAGCCCGTGACCCAGGCAGGCCTCACCGCGCAGGCGGTCGCCGATCTCGTCGGTGGCCGCCTGCTTGGCGATGGGACCGTGGTGGTCCGCGCCGTCCGGGCGCTCGCCAGCGCGGGTCCCGAGGCCGTGTCGCTCGCGGTGTCGCCCCGCTACGCCGAGGACCTTCGCGCGTCCCGGGCGGGGGTGGTGCTGGTCCCCGAGGCGCTGGCCCAGCCGCCCGGGACCGGGCAGGCCCGGGTGGTGGTGCACGATCCCTACGTCGCACTCGTGCGGGTGATCGGCGAACTGTTTCCCCCCGAGTCCGCCCCACCCGGCATCGACCCCACGGCCCGGCTCGGCGCCGGCTGCGAGCTCGGCCGGGACGTGAGTGTGGGGCCCTTCGTGGTCCTCGGGCGAAACGTCCGGCTGGGCGATCGGTGCCGGCTGGCCGAGGGTGTGTCACTTGGCGACAGGGTGACCGTGGGCGAGGACACCGTGATCGGGCCGCGGGCCGTGTGCTACGCCGACGCCACGATCGGCGCCCGCGTGGTCATCAAGGGCGGCGCGGTGCTGGCCGGCCCCGGCTTCGGCTACCTCTCGGGCCCGGCCGGCCACTCACGGATCCCCCATGTCGGGGGCTGCATCCTGGAGGATGACGTGGAGATCGGCTCCAACTCGTGCGTGGACCGGGGGAGCGTGGACGACACCGTGATCGGCCAGGGGAGCAAGCTGGATAACCTGGTCCACGTCGGGCACAACGTGCGGATCGGGCGCCGCTGCCTGCTCATGGCCGGGGTCGGGATCGCGGGCAGCACCCGGATCGGCGACGACGTCATCCTGGCCGGCCACGTCGGCGTCACCGATCACCTCGTGATCGGGAACGGGGCACGGATCGCGGCCAAGAGCGCCGTGTTCGGCGACATCCCGGCCGGCGCTTCCTTCAGCGGCCACCCGGCGCGGCCGCACCGGCAGTTCCTCCGGGCCCAGGCGGCGCTGTACCGGGTCGCGCCCATCATCAGCGAACTCGAGCGCCTGCTGCCGGACGGCGAGGCGGCCCGGCGTCGCGATGGCTAGGCGCACGCTGGCGGGAACCGCCGTGGTGGTGGGCACCGGCCTCCACACCGGCCGGGCGGCCACGGCCCGCTGCTCGGGGGCGCCGTCGGGGCAGGGCATTGTGTTCCGGCGGACCGACTTGGCAGGCGCGCCGGCGATTCCGGCGCGAATCGCCGCGGTGCAATCCACCGAGCGCCGCACCGCACTGGGCGAAGGGGACGTCTCGGTGCAGACCGTCGAGCACCTGCTCGCCGCGACGGCCGCCCTCTCGCTCGACGACATGACCGTCGAGCTCGACGGGCCCGAGCCGCCCATCGGCGACGGCTCCTTCGCGCCCTTCCTGGAGGCGCTGAGCGCGGCCGGGATCGCGGAGACGGCCGGCCAGCCGGTGATCTACCGGGTGACGACACCGTTCCAGCTCGCGGACGGCGATTCGACCTACGTGGTGGCCCCGGCACCCGGCCTCCGGCTCACCACCACCATCGAATGGGACCACCCGCTGATCGGCCGCCAGAGCGGAGCCTACGACATCACCCCGGACGAATTCGCCCGGGAGCTGGCGGGGGCCCGCACGTTCGGTTTCCTTCGGGAGGCCGATGAGCTGCGGGCGCGAGGGCTCGCGCTCGGGGCGGGGCTCGACTCGACCCTGGTGCTGAGCGACGACGGCCTGGTGGGCGACGCCACGCTCCGCTGGCCCGACGAGTTCGTCCGCCACAAGGCGGCGGACCTGCTGGGCGACCTGGCCCTGGTCGGCGGCCGGGTGCAGGCCCACGTGATCGCAAACAAACCAAGCCACCAAGGCAATATCGCGCTGGCCCGCTGGCTCACTCGGACCGCGCAGCGCGAAGGAGGTGTGGCGATGGACATCGGCAAGATCCTGGACGTGATTCCCCACCGCTATCCGTTCCTCCTCGTGGATCGGATCCTCGAGGTCGAGGGCACCAAGCGAATCGTCGGGATCAAGAACGTGACCATCAATGAGCCATTCTTCCAGGGCCACTTCCCGGGGCACCCGATCATGCCCGGCGTCCTGATCATCGAGGCGATGGCGCAGGTGGGCGGCATGCTGCTGCTCGGGACGATCGAGGATCCCGACCAGAAGGTGGTGTACTTCATGTCGCTCGACAACGTGAAGTTCCGTCGCCCGGTGCTGCCCGGCGACCAGCTCCGGTGCGAGCTCGAGATGCTGCAGAACCGCGGCCGCACCTGCCGGATGAAGGGCATCGCCTACGTGGACGGCAACGTCGTCGCCGAAGCGGAGATGATGGCGCGGGTGGTGGATCGGTGATGACGGCGGTCCACCCCACGGCCATCATCGACCCCTCGGCCCGGATCGGGCAGGGGGTCGAGATCGGTCCGTGGGCCATGGTGGGCCCCCAGGTGACGGTAGGCGACCGCTGCCGGCTGGGCCCGCGCTCGCGGCTGGTGCGGAACGTCCTCCTGGCGGAGGACGTGAGCGTGGGGGACGGCTCGATCCTCGGCGGCGACCCGCAGGACCTCAAATACCGGGGCGAGGAGACCTGGGTCGAGGTCGGGGCCGGGACCATCATCCGCGAATACTCGACCATCAACCGGGCCACCTCGCAGAGCTACCGGACGGTGATCGGGGCCCGCTGCTTCATCATGACCTACGTCCACCTGGCCCACGATTGCCACATCGGCGACGACGTGACCATCGCCAACGGGACCCAGTGCGCGGGCCATGTCACCATCCACGACCGGGCGGTGCTGAGCGGGCTCAACGCCGTGCACCAGTTCGTCACCATCGGGACCTACGCCTTCGTCGGCGGGGGCTCGCGGGTGAACCAGGACATTCCGCCCTACGTGAAGGCGGTCGGCAATCCGATGGAGCTCTACGGCCTCAACTCCATCGGGCTGCAGCGGGCCGGCTTCTCGGGCGACACCATCGCCGCGCTCAAGCGGGCCTACCGGCTGTTCTTCAATTCGGAGCTCAATCTGTCGCAGGCACTCGAGCGGGCCCGGAACGACCTGCCCGCGTCGCCCGAAGTCGAGCGCTTCTTGGCCTTCGTGGAGTCGTCGGAGCGGGGCGTTCCCGCGTGAGCCGGCTCCCCATCGGCGTGGTCGGGGTCGGCGCCCTGGGGCGGCACCATGCCCGCCACCTCGCGATGCTCGACGAGGCGGAGCTGGTCGGCGTCTGCGACACCGATCCCGGGCGGGCCGCCGAGGTGGCCGCCGAGTTCGGCACCACGCCCTACGCCGACCTGGACGCCCTGCTCGGCCGGGTTCGCGCGCTGACGGTGGCGGTGCCGACCCCGGCCCACGCCGCGGTCGGGCTCCGGGCGCTCGAGTGCGGCGTGCCGGTGCTGATGGAGAAGCCGCTCGCCGCCACCGTCGCCGAGGCGGACGCGCTGATCGCCGCCGCGGCGCGGAGCGGCGTGCAGCTGCAGGTGGGGCACATCGAGCGCTACAATCGGGCACTCCGCGCGGCCGAGCCGTATCTCGACGGCCCCCGCTATATCGAGAGCCAGCGGCTGGCCCCGTTTCAGCCGCGGGGCACCGACGTGGCGGTAGTGCTCGACCTGATGATCCACGACCTCGACCTGGTCCTCCGGCTGACCGGCGGGGCCGAGGCCACCGAGGTGCGCGCCTCGGGGCTGGCGCTCTTGAGCGCCCACCTCGACATCGCCAACGCCCGGGTCGAGTTCACCAACGGCGCCGTGGCGTTGGCCACGGCGAGCCGGGTCTCGCGCGAGCGAGTCCGCCGCCTCCGCCTGTTCCAGCCCAACGGGTATCTGTCGCTCGATCTGGCGAGCGGGGGGGGCGAGTTCATGCGGGTCCGGGGCGACTGGCAGCCCGGCACCGGCAGCGCCCTCACCGACGTGGTCGAGCGGGTGGTGCTGGAGGCGCCCGAGGCGGACGCGCTCCAGCTCGAGCTCCGAAGCTTCGTGAACGCGGTGCGGGGAGCGCGCGAGGTAGTGGTGAGCGGCGAGGAGGGACGCAGCGCCCTCGCCCTCGCGCTCCGGGTGGCCGACGCCGTCCGGACCTCGCCGCTGGCCGTGCCCGCGGCAGGATGATCGCCGGCTCGGCCCCGCGCATTTTCGTCTCCGCCGGTGAGCCCTCGGGCGACCTTCACGGCGCCGGCGTCATCCAGGCCTTGCGCGCCCGGCACCCCGACGCGGTCATCGAGGCGCTGGGCGGCCCCCGGATGGCGGCCGCCGGCGCCACCCTTCGGTACCCGATGGAGGGGTTGGCCGCCTTCGGACTGGTGGAGGTGGTGACCAAGCTGAGCGCCCACCTGCGGCTGCTCCGAGCCCTCCGCGCCGATTTCCGCAGTCACCGCTACGACCTCGTCATCCTGATCGACTATCCCGGTTTTCACGTGCGCGTGGCGGAGGCGGCCCGAGCGGCGGGGACCAAGGTCCTCTACTACATTGCGCCCCAGCTTTGGGCCTGGCGGCCGGGCCGAGCCCGCCGGTTCGCGGCGGCGGTGGACCGGCTGGCGGTGGTGCTGCCGTTCGAACAGCGCTTCTTCGGCGGACTCGGCCTCCGGAGCGACTACGTCGGACAGCCGCTGGTGGATCGCGGCACCTGGCCCGGGCGGATGGAGGCGCGGGCGCAACTGGGCATTCCAGCCGAGAGTCGGGTGCTCGGCATCTTCCCGGGCA
>JBBRGH010000098.1:0-9330 GCA_038240915.1 Gemmatimonadales bacterium
GAGGACGAGCCGAACGCAATCCGCGACACGCCGGCCCGGCGGGCCGCCTCGAGCACCGCGGCGGTGCCGGTCACGTTGGCCCGGGCATAGCCGACCGGATCGGCCAAGGAGGGCCGGACGCCCGCCTTGGCCGCGAGGTGAACGAGGACGGTGTCCGGCGTCAGCAGCCGCTCCAGCGCGGCCACGTCCAGCATGTCCTGCTCGTGGAAGCGGAAGTTCCGCGGGTCCCCGATCTCCCGGAGGTTGCGCTCCTTCATCGCGCGGGGATAGAACGGGTCGAACTTGTCGATGCCCACCACCTCGTCGCCCCGGCGGGCCAGCGCCTCGACCAGATGCGAGCCGATGAAACCCGCGGCCCCCGTGACGACAACCCGGCTCACCGCCGGCTCCGTCCGATCCCGTAGTACTCGAACCCGAGCCCCGTCATTCGCTCGGGATCGTACAGGTTGCGCCCGTCGATCAGCAGCGGACGGCGGAGCAGCTTGCGGACCCGCTCGAAGTCGGGGTTGCGGTAGACCAGCCACTCGGTCATCACCAGCAGCGCGTCGGCGCGGTGCGCGGCGCTGTACGGATCGGCCGCGTACATCACCCGGTCGCCGAAGATGGCGCGGGCGGAGTCGGTCGCCTTGGGATCGTGGGTCTGGACCCGGGCCCCGGCCGCGAGCAGCCCCTCGATCAGCGGGATGGTCGGGCTCTCGCGCATGTCGTCGGTCTCGGCCTTGAAGGCGAGGCCCCAGATGCCCACGATCTTGTCGCCCAGATCTTTGCCCAGGTGCTTGATGGTCTTCTCCAGCACCACCAGCTTCTGGGCCTCGTTGACCTCTTCCACCGCCTTGAGCACGTCGAGCGACAGCCCGAGCGAGTCGGCGGTGTAAATGATCGCCTTCACGTCCTTGGGGAAGCAGGAGCCGCCGTAGCCGGGCCCCGGGTAGAGGAACGCCCGGCCGATCCGCTGGTCCGAGCCGATGCCGAGCCGGACGTTGTGCACGTCGGCGCCCACCAGCTCGCAGAAGCGGGCCATCTGGTTCATGAACGAGATCCGGGTGGCGAGCATCGCGTTGGCGGCGTACTTGGTCACCTCGGCCGACGCGATGTCCATGAACAGAACCCGGTTGCCGCCCTGGCGGGTGAACGGCGAGTAGAGCTCGCCCATCACCGCCTTGGCCTCCTCGTCGTCCACCCCGATCACCACCCGGTCGGGCTTCATGAAGTCCTCGATCGCGGCCCCTTCCTTGAGGAACTCCGGATTGGAACAGACCGCGAACGGCAACTCGGTCTCCGACCGGACCGCGGCCCGCACCTTCTCGGCAGTGCCCACCGGCACGGTGGACTTGGTGACCACCACCTTGTGTCCGTTCATGCTGCGGCCGATCTCCTTGGCCACGCCGAGCACGTGCTGGAGGTCGGCCGAGCCGTCCTCGCCGGGCGGGGTGCCGACCGCGATGAACACCACGCGTGCGGCCTTCACCGCCGACGTCAGGTCGGTGGTGAAGGTGAGGCGGCCCTCTTCCTGGTTCCGCTTCACCATCGGCTCGAGCCCCGGTTCGTAGATCGGGATCTCGTTCCGCTGGAGCCGGGCGATCTTGTCCGCGTCCTTGTCCACGCAGACAACGTCGTTGCCGGTTTCCGCCAGGCAGGCGCCGGCCACCAGGCCGACGTAGCCGCTTCCAATCACCGCCACATGCATGTCAGGCCTCTTTCGGGAGGGCGTTGCGCGTATCGACCACCAGCTTCGCGTGGCGCTTGATCATCCGGTAATCCACCGCCGTGTGATCGGTGACGACCATGACGCAATCCGCTGCAGCCACTGTCGCGGAATCGAGCGCCACCGAGCGAAACTCGTGCCCGTCCTCGGCGAAGACAGGGACGTGCGGGTCGGAGTAGCTAACTCGTGCCCCCTGGCCCTCGAGCAGGCGGATGATGTCGAGGGCGGGGCTCTCCCGGATGTCGTCGATGTCGCGCTTGTAGGCGACGCCCAACACCAGCACCTGGGCGCCCCGGACCGCCTTTCCCTCTTCGTTCAGGGCTTCGGCTACCTTGCGGACCCAGAACAGGGGCATCTCGGTGTTGAGCTCGCCCGCCAGGTCGATGAACCGGGTCTTGTAGTTGAGGCCCCGCATCTTCCAGGCGAGGTAGTGGGGGTCGATCGGGATGCAGTGTCCGCCAAGTCCGGGCCCGGGCAGGAACTTCATGAACCCGAACGGCTTCGTCGACGCCGCCTCGATCACCTCCCAGACGTCCACCCCGAGCTTGTCGCAGACGATCGCCATCTCGTTCACCAGCCCGATATTGACGCTGCGGAAGGTGTTCTCGAGCAGCTTCACCAGCTCCGCCGCTTCGGTGGTCGAGACCGGAACCATCGTGTCGATGGCCGGCTGATAGAGCGCCACCGCCACCCGGGCGCAGTCCTCGGTGATGCCGCCCACCACCTTGGGCGTGTTGCGGGTCCCGTAGTGCGGGTTGCCCGGGTCCACCCGCTCGGGACTGAAGGCCAGGAAGAAATCCTGCCCGACCGTGAGGCCGGTGCTCTCGAGCGCGGGTAGTAGAATTTCCCGGGTGGTGCCGGGATAGGTCGTGCTCTCCAGAATGATGGCCTGGCCCCGCCGGAGCGTCCGCTTGACGGACTCGGTGGCCGCGACGATGTAGCTGACGTCCGGGTCCTTGAACTTCGACAGCGGGGTCGGGACGCAGATGGAGACCGCGTCCGGCTCCGCCAGGCGGAGCATGTCGGTGGTGGCGCTGAAGCGGCCGTTCCGTACCACCGCCTGCAGCTGCGCGTCGCGGACGTCCTTCACATGGGAATGGCCGGCGTTGAGCCCGTCCACCACCGTCTGCTGCACGTCGAAGCCGAGCACCCGGAAGCCGGCATTGGCCAGCTCGACCGCGAGCGGCAGGCCGACGTAGCCGAGGCCGACGATGCCGAAGAGGGCCTCGCGCCGCTCGGCCCGGCCGATCAGATCCTGGGCGACGGTCATGCGTAGAACCCGAGCACGGCGTCGATGACGGCCTGCTGCTGGGGCTCGGTCAGCTCGGGAAAGACCGGCAGCGAGATGACCTGGGCCGAGGCGGCCTCGGAGACCGGGAAATCGCCCTCGGCATAGCCCAGGTGGGCAAAGCACGGCTGGAGGTGGAGCGCGAGCGGATAGTAGATCGAGTTGCCGATCTGCCGGGCCTTGAGATGCGCCTGGAGCTCGTCCCGCCGGGCCACCCGGATGGTGTACTGGTTGAAGATGTGCTCGTTGGCCGGATCGGTCCGGGGCGGGCACACCGCCGGATGGCCGGTGAAGGCCTCGGTGTAGCGGGCCGCGTGGCGGGCCCGCGCGGCGCTCCAGTCGGCCAGATGCGGCAGCTTGGCCAGCAGGACGGCCGCGTGCAGCGTGTCGAGCCGGCTGTTGAAGCCGACCTCGTCGTGGAAGTACTGCTTGGCGCCGCCGTGCAGCCGGAGCCGGCGGAGCCGTTCGGCCAGGGCGTCGTCCTGGGTGACCATCATCCCGCCGTCGCCGAAGGCGCCCAGGTTCTTGCTCGGAAAGAACGAGAGGGTGCCCACGGTGCCCAGCTCGCCCGCCACCCGCCAGCGCCCGTCCACCTGGCGCCGCGCCCCGATGGACTGTGCCGCGTCCTCGATCAGCGCCAGCCCGTGGCGCTCGGCCATCGGCAGCAGGGCCTCCATCGCCGCCATCTGGCCGAACAGGTGCACGGCCACGATGCCCCGGGTCCGCGGGGTCACGGCGGCCTCGACGGCGGCGGGGTCGAGATTGTAGCTGGAGGGGTCGATGTCCACGAACACCGGCGTTCCGCCGGCGTTGTGGATCGCGCCCGCCGTGGCGAAGAAGGTGAACGGGGTGGTGATGACCTCGTCACCCGGACGGAGGTCGAGCGCCTTGAGCGGCAGCAGCAGCGCGTCGGTGCCGCTGGCGCAGGCGACGGCATGCCTCGTCTGCGACAGCGCCGCCACGGCGGCCTCGAGCTGTCCCACCTCCGCGCCCATGATGAAGCTCTGGCGCTCGATCACGGCCATCACGGCCTGGAGCACCTCGCCCTCGATGGTGCGATACTGCGCGACCAGATCCAGCAGGGGAACATTCACCGGTGCAGTCCATGTCAAAAAGCGCCCGCGTGTCGGCCGGAGGGGCCGAGCCACGGGCGCGGTCAAATTCGGGAACCCACGGCAGCCGTGTAACTTAGACGTGCGAGCGGGGCGGGTCAATCTGGCGGAGGAGCGCTCCCTCTTCGCGGTAGCGGGCCCCGCAGGCCGCGCACTCGGCGCCGTCGCCGGCCGGGAGTAGCCGGATGCCGCACTGGCACATCCACCCGATCCGCCGGGCCGGGACACCGACCATCAGCGCGTAAGCCGGCACATCCCCCGTGACCACCGCGCCGGCCCCGATGAAGCAGTACTCGCCCAGGGTCGAGCCGCAGACCACTGTGGCGTTGGCCCCGATGGTGGCCCCCTGCCGCACCAGGGTGGCCTGGTACTCCGCCTTGCGGGAGACATGGCTCCGCGGATTGATGACGTTGGTGAACACGCAGCTGGGCCCGCAGAAGACGTCGTCCTCGAGGGTCACCCCCTCGTAGATCGAGACGTTGTTCTGCACCTTCACGTTGTTGCCCAGCCGGGTGCCGCCCATGACCACCACGTTCTGGCCCAGGGTGCAGCGCTCCCCGATGACGGCTCCGGCCAGGAGGTGGCAGAAGTGCCAGATCCTGGTGCCCCGGCCAATGACGGCGCCGTCGTCGATGTAGCTGGACTCGTGTACGAAGTAGTCGGACATCCCTTTTCCGGTGAGAGTCGCGCGGCCGGGCCGCTACTCCGGGTTGAGGTACTCGCCCCAGCGCCCGATCAGCTTCACCTCGGGCTCCAGCCGGACTTCGAACTTCGCCTCGACCTCGCGCTGTACCCGCTCGATCAGGCCGCGCACGTCGGCGGCGGTGCCCCCGCCGGTGTTGACGAAGTAGTTGGCGTGCATGGGCGACACCTCCGCCCCACCGACCCGGGCACCCTTGAGGCCCGCCGCCTCGACCAGCTGTCCCGCGGTGCGCGGGCCGTCCTCCCGCTTCCAGCTCGGCCCGCTGGGGTTCTTGAAGACACTGCCGCAGCACGGCTGGTTGAACGGGGTGCCCTGCTGCCGCCACTCGAACATCTCGGCGATGGCCTCGTCGAGGTGGCTCTGCGCCTCGGCGCGGAGCCGGACCATGACCTCCAGCACGATCCGGCCGTCGAGGCCGCTCCGGCGGTAGGTGAAGGGCACCTCGGCTCGCGACAGCACCGAGTCCTGCCCGGTGCCGTCCACCACCGTCACCCGCTCGACCACCTCGGCCCAGTCGCCGCCGTGGCAGCCGGCGTTCATGTAGACCCCGCCGCCGACCGACCCCGGGACGCCCACGAAGATATGGAGGCCCGCGAACCCGGCGGCCGCCGTCCGCCGGGCCGCCAGCGGGGCCGGGAGCCCGGCGCCGATGGTCCAGCGGTCGCCCTCCGCACGCACCTCGTCCACGCCCTTGCCGAGCCGGATGACCAGCGCATCGAGCCCTTCGTCCGGGAGCAGGATGTTGGACCCCAGTCCGAGCGCGAACCAGGGGACTCCGGCCGCGTGGGCGGCCCGCAGCGCCGTGGCGACGTCCTCGGACCCGGCCGGGAGCACCACGGTGGCTGGTCCCCCGATCCGGTAGGTCGAGTAGCGCGCCAGGGTCTCCTTCTCCCGCACCTCCCCCTGGAGCGCGGCCCGGAGCGACCGGGCGAACGCCGGGTCGCGCGCGGTCAGCCGGTCCATTCGGGCGACATCTCGCGCGCCAGGGCGTGCCACTCCTGGAGCGAACGCACCTCGCCGGCGCGGCTCTTGAGGGCGATGATCGCGTCGCAGGCCGCCGCCGCGCCGGACAGCGTGGTGGTGTAGGGCACGCGGTGCTGCAGCGCCGCGCGGCGGATGGCGTAATCGTCCTGCTGGCTCAGCTTGCCCAGTGGGGTGTTGATCAGCAGGTGGATCCGGCCCGACAGGAGCAGGTCGATCGCGTTGGGGCGCCCTTCGTGCACCTTGGGCACCCGCTCCGCGGGCACGCCGCGGGCCCGCAGGTATCGCGCGGTGCCGTCGGTGGCGAAAATGCGGAAGCCGAGCCCGTGGAACCGGCGGGCGATCGGCACCACGTTGGCCTTGTCGTGATCGTTCACGGTGACGAAGATCGACCCCTCGAGCGGCAGGGCCCCGTCCGCCGAGATCTGGGCCTTGGCGAAGGCCATCCCGAACGAGTCGGCGATGCCCATCACCTCGCCGGTCGAGCGCATCTCGGGACCGAGGATCAGGTCCACGCCCTGGAGCTTGGTGAAGGGGAACACCGCCTCCTTCACCGCGACGTAGGGCTGCAGCACGTCGTCCACCAGGCCGAGCTCGTCGAGGGTGGCGCCCGTCATGATGGCGGCGGCCAGGCTGGCCAGCGCCACGCCCGTCGTCTTGGAGACGAACGGGATGGTCCGCGATCCGCGCGGGTTCACCTCCAGCACGTACACCACGCCTCCCTTGATGGCGTACTGGACGTTGAGCAGGCCCACCACCTTGAGCCGCTCGGCGAAGGCGCGGGTGTGCTGCCGCATTTCTTCCACCTGCGCCTCGGTGATCAGGTACGGCGGCAGGACGCAGGCGGAGTCCCCCGAGTGGATGCCGGCGTCCTCGATGTGCTGCATGACGCCGCCGATGACGCAGCGGGTGCCGTCGGCGATGGCGTCCACGTCGGCCTCGAAGGCGTCCTCCAGGAAGCTGTCGATCAGCACCGGGTGCTCGGGCGCGACCCGTGCCGCCCGGGCGAAGTAGCTCCGGAGCGACGTGTCGTCGTACACGATCTCCATGGCGCGGCCGCCGAGGACGTACGAGGGGCGGACCAGCACCGGATAGCCCACCCGGGCGGCCACGGCCACCGCCTCCTCCACCGAGAAGGCCACGCCGGACGGCGGCTGGGCCACGCCCAGCTCCCGGGTGATCGCCTCGAAGCGGCCCCGGTCCTCGGCCAGGTCGATCGCCTCGGGGGAGGTGCCGAGGATTCGAACGCCCTCGCGTTCGAGTCCCCGGGCCAGCCGGAGCGGAGTCTGCCCGCCCAGCTGCACCACTACGCCAAGCGGCTGCTCCATGTGGACGATCTCCAGCACGTCCTCCAGCGTGAGCGGCTCGAAGTAGAGCGCGTCGGAGATGTCGAAGTCCGTCGAGACAGTCTCCGGATTCGAGTTGACCATCACCGTGCGGTAGCCCAGCTCGCGGAACGCCATCGCCGCCCGGACGCAGCAGTAGTCGAACTCGACGCCCTGGCCGATCCGGTTGGGGCCGCTGCCGAGGATGACGATGGTCTTGTCGCCGCTGGGCCGGGCCTCGTTCTCCTCGTCGTAGCTGGAGTAGAGGTAGGGCGTGGACGAGGGGAACTCGCCGGCGCAGGTGTCCACCGTCTTGTAGGCCGGCCGGAGGCCCAGCCGGTGCCGCTCCGCCCGGATCTCGCTCTCCTCCACGCCGGAAAGATCGGCCAGCTGCCGGTCGGAGAAGCCGAGCCGCTTCATGTGCCGGAGGGCGGCCCGGCGGGCATCGTGGCTTCCTTCGGCTCCGCTGGTGGTGGCGCCCGAGGCCTGCCAGGCCGCCTCCGCGGCGATCAGGTCGGCCAGCTGGTGGAGGAACCAGGGATCGATCCGGGAGCGTTCCGCGATCGCCTCGACGGTGGCGCCGAGCCGGAGGGCGCGCTTGATCTGGAAGATCCGCTCCGGCGTCGGCGTCCGGAGGCCGGCCAGGGCCGCCTCGAGCGAGTCGTCCTCCACCCGGTCGTCGGCCGGCGTGGCGCCGACCACCCAGCCGGGCCGGTCGATCTCCAGTCCGCGCAGGCCCTTCTGAAAGGCTTCCTTGAAGGTGCGGCCGATCGCCATCGCCTCGCCCACCGATTTCATCTGGGTGGTGAGCGTGGGGTCGGCGGCCGGGAACTTCTCGAACGCGAAGCGGGGAATCTTGACCACGACGTAGTCGAGCACCGGCTCGAACGAGGCCGGGGTCACCCGGGTGATATCGTTGGGGAGCTCGTCGAGCCGGTAGCCCACCGCCACCTTGGTCCCGATCCGCGCGATCGGAAAACCCGTGGCCTTCGAGGCCAGGGCCGAGCTGCGGGACACACGCGGGTTCATCTCGATCACCAGCTGCTCGCCGTTGGCCGGGTCGACCGCGAACTGGATGTTGCAGCCGCCCGCGGCCACGCCGATCTCGCGGATGATGCGGATCGACGCGTCGCGCATCACCTGGTACTCGCGGTCGGTCAGCGTCATGACCGGCGCCACGGTGATCGAGTCGCCGGTGTGCACGCCCATCGGGTCCAGGTTCTCGATCGAGCAGACGATGACCACGTTGTCGGCCCCGTCCCGCATCACTTCGAGCTCGTATTCCTTCCAGCCGAGCACGCTGCGCTCGATCAGCACCGAGCCCACCGGCGAGAGCTCCAGTCCCCGGCGGACCAGCTCCTCGAATTCCTGGAGGTTGTAGGCGATCCCGCCGCCGGTGCCGCCGAGGGTGAAGGAGGGCCGGAGGATGGCGGGGTAGCCGGTGTCCTCGACCGCCGCGAGCGCCTCGTCCAGGCTCCGGATGGTCCGGCCCGGAGGCGTCGCCAGCCCGATCCGCTTCATCGCCTGGGCAAACTCCTCGCGATCCTCCGCCAGCCGGATGGCCCGCTCGTTGGCGCCGATCAGCTCGACCCCGAACTTCTCCAGCGTGCCGTCGCGCTGCAGCGCCATGGCCACGTTGAGCGCGGTCTGCCCGCCCATGGTGGGTAGCAGCGCGTCCGGGCGCTCGCGCTCGATCACCTTGGCCACCCACTCGGGGGTGACCGGCTCGATGTAGGTGGCGTCGGCCAGCTCGGGATCCGTCATGATGGTGGCCGGATTCGAGTTGACCAGGACGACCCGGTACCCCTCCTCCTTGAGGGCGCGCACCGCCTGCGTGCCCGAGTAGTCGAACTCGGCGCCCTGGCCGATCACGATCGGTCCGGAGCCGATGAGGAGGATGGTCTTGAGGTCAGTCCGCTTCGGCATCTACCAGCCCTTGAAGTGTCGCGTCGACGGAGATCTCGGGCGCCCAGCCCGTGGCGCGCCGGAGTTTAGTCGAATCGCCCACCAGATGGGGAATGTCGGCAGCCCGCACCAGCGCAGGGTCCGGCAGCGGGGTGGCGCCGGTCCCCACCAGGGCCGCGAGCCGGGCAAACACGTCCGAGAGGGCGACCCCCTCGCCCCGGGCCACGTTGTACACCTCGCCCGGCGCCCCGTGCTCCAGCAGGATCCGATAGGCGCGGACGACGTCCCGGACGTCGAGCAGGTCGCGCACC
>JBBRGH010000099.1:0-9328 GCA_038240915.1 Gemmatimonadales bacterium
GAGCGGCTGGTGCAGGTCGCCGATCAGGTGGAGGAGGAACCGGAGCGCCTCGGCGCGGGAGGCGTCGGAGGCGGCCGGGTTGGCCAGGGTGCGCCGGTTCCGGTCGATCGCCGCGATGATGCAGCGGCCGCCCGGGCAATCGCGGACCGGCACATAGCTGGTGGCCCGGAGCGGGATGTTGACGTAGTGCAGGGGCCTGGTGTCGGGCCGCCGGCCGCGGATCCGGTCGGCCCAGAGCGCCGCTTCGGACAGGCTTTCACCGCCGAGCAGCGCCCGGACCGCGGCGAGGGCCGGCGGGGTCAGCCTCGGCTCCGCCAGCCGGGCGATAAGGCGGTGGCCCTCGTCGTACCAGAGGCGGGCGAGCGGCGGGCTGGGAGCGGCGAGGAGAGCCAACGCGAGCAGCGGGGAGATCATGGGGGAACCAGACGCCTTCGACTCACACCATCGCGACCAGTTCCACCGCGGCATCGGGGCCCCGGCCACCCTCCTCGTCGTGCTTGAGAAAGACGAAGGCCTCGCTCCACGGCTGGGCCCGGATCCGCTCGACCCAGGCCGTCAGCTCTTCGGCGCGGTAGACCGTGCGTCGGAGCCGGAGATAGCCCCACGATGCCGTCGGCACCAGCGGCGCGCCGGCGCCCTCGCCCTCGTCCTCCTCCGCGGCCACCAGCGCGATGTCGTGCTCCCGCAGGGCGTCGTACACCTCGTCGGTGAACCAGCTGGCGTGGCGGAACTCGAGCGCCGCGCGCCAGGTCCGCGGCACCAGCGCGAGAAAGGCCTGCAGCCGGGGCAGATCCTTCCGGAGCGACGGCGGGCACTGAAACAGGGTGGGACCCAGCCGCTCGCCCAGGACGTTGACCGTCCGGAGGAAGTAGCCGAGCGAGTCGTCCTCGTTGGCGAGCCGGTTGATGTGGGTGATCCGCCGCGACGCCTTCATCACGAAGCGGAACTCGGGCGGGACCTGCGCCGCCCAGTCCATCAGGGTCTTTTCCCGGGGGATCCGATAGAACGAGTTGTTGATCTCGACGGCGGGCAGGCGGGTGGCGTAGTGGTGGAGCATGCCCTCCGCCGGCAGGTCGGCCGGGTAGAACGAGCCTTTCCACTCCTTGTACGACCAGCCGCTGGTGCCGACCCGGATCTGCATGTGAGGAGAAGGCGAGGTCAGCGCGCGCCGCTCGCTTTCCGCCGCGGCTTGGGGGCCGCCTCCTTGCCTGGCAGGTCCTGGCCGAGCTTGGCCGCCAGCTTGTCGGCCGCGCCGCGCTTGGCCAGGCTGGCCTTCAGCGCGTCCATCAGGTCGATGATCTTGGTCTCGGGCGCCTCGGTGGTTTCGGCGGTGATGTCCTGGCCGTCCACCTTGCGCTGGATCGCTTCGAGCACCCGCTCGCGCACCTGGTCGCTGTACGCTTCGGGGTGGAATTCCTCCACCGCGGTCTGGGCGATGAGCTGCCGGGCGAGCGCCAGCTCGCCGTCCTTGACCGGCGTGTCCGGCCGGGGCACGTCGTCCGCGCTCCGGATCTCGGCTTGATAATGGAGCTGCTCCATCACCAGGACGTCGCCCATCGGGCGGACCAGGACCAGGTGCTGCTTGCCGCGGGCCGAGTACTGCCCGACCGCCGCGCGACTGGTGTCGGCCAGCGCCGCCACGAGCAGGCGGTAGGCTCGCTCGCCGCCCTTGTCGGGGCCGAGGTAGTAGACCTTGTCGAGGTAGATCCGGTCCACTGCCGCGAGCGGGACGAACTCCGCGATGTCGATGGAGTTGGTGGCCTTCTCGTCGAGCGCCTTGATCTCCTCGGCCGAGAAGAGGACGTACTGGCCCTTGGAGAACTCGTAGCCCTTGCCGATCTCGTCCTTTTCCACGACCACCCCCTCCTTGGAGCAGATGTACTGCTGCTTCAGGCGGGAGCCGCAGGTGGTATGCAGCATGTTGAAGCTGATGCTGGCGGAGGACTCGCTCGACGAATAGAGATTGACCGGGACGGAGACCAGCCCGAAGGAGATCGTCGCGGACCCGATGGATCTGGCGGCCATGGCAAATGGGGTTGAGGTGAGACAGGATATTACGGCAGAACTGAGCCACCGCAAGCCGGGGCGGGGCGGCAGCCTGAAACGAGGGGGTAGCCGCATACCGGGGCTGGAGTTATCTCACAGCGGCCGGGCCTGCCCGGGCGCTGGCACCTGAGCCACGACTTGACCGCCACCTATCCAACATACCACCGACCTTCCCGGACGCCCGTTGCCCGCCAAGCGCACCCCTCCCGCCGATCCCCTGTCCACCTACCGCGCCAAGCGTGCGCTCGAGCGCACCCCCGAGCCCGCCGGCGCGGTGGGCCGGACCGATGGGCGGCTGTTCGTGGTCCACGAGCATGCCGCGCGCCGGCTGCACTACGACCTCCGGCTGGAGATGGACGGGGTGCTCCGCTCCTGGGCCGTGCCCAAGGGGCCGTCCTACGACACGGCCGACAAGCGCCTCGCGGTGCTGGTGGAGGATCACCCGCTCGAGTACGGCGACTTCGAGGGACTGATTCCCGACGGCAACTACGGCGCGGGGGCGGTGATCGTCTGGGACCGGGGGCAGTGGGTGCCGGTGGGCGATCCCGCCGAGGGCCTCGAGCAGGGCAAGCTCCTGTTCGAGCTGCGCGGCTACAAGCTGCGCGGGATGTGGACGCTGGTGAAGCTCAAGAAAGGGGAGAAGGACTGGCTCTTCATCAAGGAGCGCGACGAGTGGGCGGGAGCCGGCCGCGTGCCGCCCGCCGAGTCGGTGCTCTCCGGGATGACGGTGGCGGACCTCAAGGCCGGAGAGCACCCTGGCGACGCCATCGAGCGGGAGCTCGAGCGCCTCGGCGCGCCCCGTCGGGCGGTGAATGCCAAATCGGCCGGACTCATGCTGGCGGAGACGGCGGACCGGGCCTTCTCCCGGCCGGGCTGGCTGTTCGAGCCCAAGCTCGACGGCTACCGGGTGCTCGCGGCGCGCGGCGGCGGCGACGCCCGGCTGCTGAGCCGCAACACCAACGACTACTCCGACGCGTTTCCCGAGATCACCCGCGCCGTCGCGGCGCTGCCGTTCGACCGAGTGGTGCTCGACGGCGAGGTAGTGGCCCTCGACGACCGCGGCATCCCCAGCTTCCAGCGGCTGCAGGGCCGGGCCCGGCTCCGGCGGCCGATCGACATCCGGCACGCCACGGTCGAGTGCCCCGTCACCTACTACGCCTTCGACCTGCTGGGCTTCGGCGACTTCGACCTGCGGCCGCTCCCGCTCACGGCCCGGAAATCGATGTTGCAGCGGGTGCTCCCGCCGGTGGGCGCGCTCCGCTACCTCGAGCACGTGGAGGACGACGGCGAGGCGCTCTACCGCGAGGCCGAGCGGCTCGGCCTCGAGGGCGTGGTCGGCAAGAAGGCCGCGGCGCCGTACAAGGCCGGGCGCTCGGCGCTGTGGCTCAAGGTGCGGTCGCGAAAGACGGATGACTTCGTGGTGGTGGGCTTCAGCGCGCCCAAGGGCTCACGCGGCGGGTTCGGAGCGCTCCACCTGGGTGAATATGTGGACGGGCTGCTGACATATGCCGGCCGGGTCGGCACCGGCTTCAGCGAGCAGCAACTGGCGGGGGTGAGCCGGACGCTCAAGGCGCGGCAGCGGTCGGATGCCCCGGGCGCGGGGCCCGTTCCTAAGGAGAAGGGCACCACCTGGGTCGAGCCGGTACTGGTGGCCGAAGTGGAGTATTCGGAGCGGACGGACGAAGGGCTGCTGCGTCAGCCGGTCTTCCTCCGGTTCCGCGACGACAAGCGGCCCGACGAGTGCGTGCGACAGGCGAGTGTGCCGGCTGGGGCGAGGGAGGCGCCGCCCGCCGGCAAGGCCCGAACGAAGGTCGCGGCCACCGCACCGTCCGGGGAGCTGCCTTTCGAGCTCACCAACGTCAAGAAGATTTTCTGGCCCGAGGACGGTTACACCAAGGGCGACATGCTGGAGTACTACCGCGCTATCTCTCCCTGGCTGCTGCCGTTTCTCCGCAACCGTCCGGTCGTGATGACCCGCTTTCCCGACGGGATCGCCGGCAAGTCGTTCTTCCAGAAGGACGCGCCGGGCTTCGCGCCGGACTGGATCCGGACCGAGCGGATGTGGAGTGAGGACACCCAGCGCGAGATCGACTACTTCGTCTGCGACGACGTGGCCTCGCTGCTCTACGTCATCAACCTGGGCTCGATCCCGCTCCACATCTGGTCCAGCCGGGCGCCGACGCTGGAGCGGCCGGACTGGTGCGTGCTCGATCTCGACCCCAAGGGCGCCCCGTTCGAGCAGGTGGTCCAGGTGGCGCTCGAGGCCCGGGCGCTGTGCCGGCGGATCGAGCTGCCGCTGTTCGTGAAGACCAGCGGCTCGTCCGGCCTCCACCTGCTGGTGCCGCTCGGCCGCCAGTGCACCCACGAGCAGTCGCGCGCGCTGGGCGAGCTGCTGGCGCGCTACCTGGTGGGCCGGCTGCCGGAGATTGCCACCATCACCCGCCAGGTCTCCCGGCGGGACGGCCGGGTGTACGTGGACTATCTGCAGAACGGCTCGGGGAAGCTGCTGGTGGCGCCGTTCAGCGTCCGCCCGCTCCCCGGCGCGCCGGTGTCCATGCCCTTGGCGTGGAAGGAAGTGAACGGCAAGCTCGACATCCGGGCGCATACCATCAGGACGGCGCCCGCCCGGATGGCGAAGCTCAAGGCGGATTCGCTGGTCGGGGTGCTGGACACGGAGCCCGATCTGGCGGGCGCGCTCGAGCGGTTGGGCGAGGAGGGGCGGCGGGACCAGCGAGAACGCGGCACCCGGCAGCGGGGGCCGAAGTCATCAGCGTAGCAGGAACGAAGGCTGAACGCGCACAACGTGGAGCATCGACGAATGGACGTCCGCATCGAGATCGGCGAGCGAACCGGCGGGGTGCCCGGCATCCTGCTTCGCCCGGACAACGCGTGGCTGCTGTACGTCCTGGCCCACGGCGCGGGCGCCGGCATGCGCCACCGCTTCATGGAGACGACTGCGGACGTGCTGGCCGGCCGCGGCATCGCCACGCTGCGCTACGAGTTCCCCTTCATGGCCGCCGGCGGCGGCCGCCCCGATCCGCCGGCGGTGCTTCAGGCCACGGTCCGCGCCGCGGTCGAATCCGCCGCAGGGCTCGCTCCCGACCTGCCGTTCGTAGCCGGCGGCAAATCCCTCGGCGGACGGATGACCTCCGGCGCCTCGGCCCGGGAACCGCTGCCCGGTGTGCGCGGGCTCGTCTTCTTCGGTTTCCCGCTGCACCCTCCCAAGAAGCCGGGCGTGAGCCGGGCCGAACACCTGGGAGCGGTCGAGCTGCCGATGCTGTTCCTCCAGGGCACCCGCGACGACCTGGCCGACCTGGCGCTGATGACCGAGGTCTGCCTCGGCCTGGCCCCTTGGGCGACGCTGCACGTGGTGGACGGCGCCAACCACGCCTTTGAGGTGCTCAAGCGCTCGGGCCGGACGGACGAAGCGGTGCGGGAGGAACTGGCGGGAACCATCGAGGGGTGGTGCCGCGCCCTGCTGACGGCACCGGAAACGACCAGCTAGCTCACTTACCGACCCGCGCCTTCAGCTCCTCGAACCACGTGTGCACCACCAGCTCGGAGCCAATGGCTTTAGCTAGCCCACCCGCGCGGCCGTGCTACGGCGTGCCTGGGGGCGGATCCAGCACCAGGGTGGCGTGGGACACGTAGCCGATCGGCGTGCCCTCGAAGGTCACCCGCCACCAGCCGCCGGCCAGCGAATCGGCCAGCACCGTATCGCCGGGAAGGAGCACGGCCACGACGTCGGCGGCGGGACTTCGCCGGTCGCGCACGTTGGTCCAGGTCCGGGCGAACCGGGGCTGGCCCTCGGCGGTGGGCAGGGAGGCGGCGGCCATCGCGGTATCCAGCTCGGGCGGCGGCGCGGGCGCCGCAGCCACGGTCCGATCGGACGTACGCCGGAGGACCATCGCGCCCAGGCCCACCGTCGCCGTCACCACCGTGACCACGGCCACCAGCGGCCATAGCCGCCCGAAGTCGGAGGTGGAGCGCGTCCGCCGGGCCGTCCGGGCCGGAAATTCGACGCCGCAGCTGGGGCAGCGGGAGGCCACGCTCAGGGCCCGCTTGTCGCACTCGGGGCACCGCATGTAGGTCGGACTCATCGCCACCACCCGCACCGCTCGTGCATGTCGGGCCTCGAAGGGGACCACCGAAGATGCGCCCGGAATCCCGGCCCGGCTAGACGGCCGTGGCGGCTACCCCGCCACTCCCTCTCCGAGTATTGTACGCACACTCCATCCCGCTCCCATAGCCGGAGGGCTTCGTGCCAGACCTGCGTGCGCAGCTCGAAGCCGGCCTGACGGGACAGTACCTTCTCCTCCGGGAACTCGGCCGGGGCGGGATGGCTACGGTCTTTCTGGCCACCGACCTCAAGCACGACCGCCCCGTCGCCTTCAAGGTGCTCCACCCGGATCTGGCCCAATCCCTTGGGCCCGAGCGCTTTCAGCGTGAGATTCGGCTGGCCGCCCGGCTGCAGCATCCGCACATTCTCACGGTCCACGACTCGGGCCAGACCGCCGGCCAGCTCTGGTTCACCATGCCCTACGTCGAGGGCGAGACCCTGCGGGAGCGGCTTCGTCGCGAGCGGCAGCTGGGCCTGGAGGACGCCCTCCGGATCGGGCGCCAAGCCGCCCAGGCGCTCCAGTACGCCCACGACCACGGGGTGGTCCACCGCGACATCAAGCCTGAGAACCTGCTGCTCACCCGGGACGGCAACACCTTGGTGGCCGACTTCGGGATCGCCCGGGCGCTGGGGGCGCCCGAAGGCGGCGCCGACGCGGGCCTGACCCAGACCGGCATGAGCGTCGGCACCCCGGCCTACATGAGCCCCGAGCAGGCCACCGGCGACCGCGCGCTCGACGCGCGGACCGACGTCTACAGCCTCGGCGCCGTCCTGTTCGAGATGCTGGCCGGCGAGCAACCCTATACCGGGCCCACGGTTCAGTCGATCCTGATGAAGCGGCTGTCCGAGCCGGTGCCCAGCGTGCGGAGCGGCCGGCCCACCGTGCCGGAGGCGGTGGACCTGGCGGTGCGGAAGGCCCTCGCCGTGGTCCCGGCCGACCGCTACGCCAGCGCCGCGCAGCTGGTCGAGGCGCTCGATCAGGCCGCGACCCATCTCAGCGGGGCCACGTCGGTGCAGCCCTCGGCCGCGACACGCGTCACTGCCTCGGCCCCGGGCCGGGCCCGGCCGGGCCGCCGGACGGTCCCGCTGATGCTTACGACGGCGGCGCTGGTGGCCGCCGCCGCGGCCGGCTGGTGGAAGTTCCGGTCGCCGCCCGCAGGGCCGGCCGCGCACGACCACCTGGCCGTGCTGCCGTTCGCGGTCCACGGCGGCCGGAGCCTCGACTTCCTGGCGCAGGGCATGGTGGACCTGCTGAGCCGGAATCTCGACGGGACCGGCGACCTGCGGAGCGTCAATGGCGCCACCGTGCTCGCGGCGGCGCACGCCGACGGGAGCGGGGTCGCCGATCTCGAGGAGGGCCGCCGGCTCGCGCGGCGACTTGGCGCCGGCCTCTACGTGCTCGGCAGCGTGAACGCCATCGGCAACCAGGTGCGCATCGAGGCCAGCCTCTACGACGGCGCGCCGGCGCAGCCGTCGATGCTCTCGCAGGCGAGCGTGAGCGGCGACACGACCCGGCTCTTCGAGCTGGTGGACCAGCTGGCCGGCGACCTCATGGTGGGGCGGCAGCGGCACGGTGTCGGCTCCCGGTTGCTGCAGACGGCGGCCACCACCACGCAGTCGCTGCCCGCGCTCAAGGCTTACCTCGACGCTGAGCAGCGCCTGCGACGAGGCGCGTTCGACTCGGCGCTGGCCGGCTTCCAGGATGCGGTCCAGCTCGACAGCACCTTCGCGCTCGCCTACTACCGTCTGGCCGTCGCGGCGGCCTGGTCCCGCCGGAACGTACTGATCCGCCCGAACACCGCCCGCGCCGTCCGGCTCGCCGAGCGGCTCAGCGCCCGCGACCAGCGGCTCCTGGCCTCGTTCGCGGCGCTCGCCGACGGGAAGCCGGACGAGGCGGAGCAGGGCTATCGCGCGGTGCTCCAGGATTACCCCGACGACCTCGAGGCGCAGTGGCAGCTCGCCACCGTGCTCAACGTCTACAACCCGCTACGCGGGCGCCCGATCGCGGAGTCCGGGCCGGTGTTCGACGGGGTCGTGAAGCTGGACCCCGAATTTCTCTGCCCCATATGACCCATGATGCAACTCGCCGTGAGCGAGGACGACATGGTGAAGGCCGAGTCGCTCGTCGCCCGCGTGGGAAAGGACTACGCGGATAGCGCCATGTTCGCGGTAGCCAAGGGCGATACCGCGATGGTCGCACGACTCCTCGCGGGGGCCGACAGTGTCGGCCAGGGGCGTGTGTTCGACGCGGTACATATGATCGGTGATTGGCTCGAGCAGCCGGCGGTCGCGGAGCCGTTCGCGCGCGCCGGCGCCGCGCACGGCGATCGGGTGTCCCGGAACAACGTCTGGCTGGCCGAGAACCTGATCGCGCAGGGCCGGTGGACCGCGGCGGACAGCGCCCTGATCCGGGCCACACAGGCGGCCAACGACGGCTGGCCCCGGCTCCGCCGGGGCATCAACGCCGCGCTGCCGTTTCTCGACGTGCCGCGGCCGGAGCTGGAGGCCATCCGCGCCGACATCGCCGCCTGGGATCCGGCCCGCGATCCGACGGCCGCGGGGGCTGCCAATCCGATGGCCGCGCAGTTGCCGCCGGTTCGCCTCTATGTGCTGGGCCTTCTGGCCTCCCGCCTGGGCGAGCCCGAAGCCGCGATGCGCTCAGCGGCGCAGCTCGAGGCCACGCCGGCATCCGATCCGCTCGCGGCGCCGGCCCGCGCGCTCGCGGCCGCAATTCGGGCCGACGTGGCTATAGCCGCGCGGCGGCCGGCGGACGCGGTGAGCGCACTGGCCGGCGTACGGGGCGCGGTGCCCCTGGACCTGAGCGGCCTGTCGCCATTCAGCGAGGCCTTTGCTCGCTTCCTCCGCGGCGAAGCCCTGCTCGCGCTCGGCAACGACGACGAGGCCCAGCGCTGGCTCGAGAACGGCTTCAGCGGAGCCCAGGACAGGATGGCCTTCCGCGGACAGGTCCTCGTCCGCCTCGGCGACATCTACGAGCGCAAGGGCGAGCGCCAGAAGGCGATCGACGCCTACGCCCGATTCGTCCGGCTGTGGGGGCGCTGCGACCCGCGGCTCCGACCCGCCGTGGACGAAGCCCCCGCGCGCCAGGCCCCCCGGACGGGAGAGCCCGCAACCAAGCCCCCCCCCGCCGACGACCCTCCGACA
>JBBRGH010000100.1:0-9314 GCA_038240915.1 Gemmatimonadales bacterium
GTCGGCGGCACCCTGGGCATCGCCACGCTGGAGGATCGGCTGGAGGAGCTGGTCGGCGAGATCTTCGACGAGCACGACGACGAGGTGCGGACCACCCCGGCCGCGGGTCCGGCCCTCTTCGAAACCGACGGGAACCTCGCCCCCGAGGCGATCGAGGAGCGGTTCGGCGTCTCGCTGCCCTCCGGCCGCTCGACCACGGTGGCAGGCCTCCTGGCCGAGTGGGCCGGCCGGATTCCCAACGCCGGGGAGCGCTTCACCGTCCGCGGCCTCGAGTTCGACGTCCTCCAGGCATCGCCCACCCGCATCGAGCGCCTGCTGATCCGCTCCGGCGCCACCCACCCCGTCACGCTCCTGCCGGGCGCGTCGTGACCGCGGCCGACGACAAGGTCGGCCGCATGGTCGACCTGGTGCGGACGGGCGAGATCTCGGCCTTCGTCCGCCGCGCCCACGACTTCGAGCCCGCCGACCTGGCCGACGTCCTCACCGCCCTCGACCAGGACGACCGCCTGGCCGCGGTGCAGGCGCTCCCGCCCGCGCTCTCGAGCCAGGCGCTGGCGGAGATGCCCGAGGAGGAGCACGCCGGGTCCACTCTGGCCGCCTTGGCCCCCGGGCGAGCGGCCGAGATCGTCGAGGCGCTGGACGACGACGACGCGGCCGACATCCTGGGCGAGCTGCCGGCGGCGGACCAGGAGCGGATCCTCGCCACCCTCGAGCACCGGGCCGTGGTGGACCGGCTGCTCCGCTACGATGAGGAGACCGCCGGCGGGCGGATGACCTCGCAGGTCGTCACGGTGCGCGACACGGCCACGGTGGCGGAGGCGCTCGCTGAGATCCGGCGGCAGGCGGCCGAGGTGGAGGATTTCTACCAGGTCTTCGTGGTGGACGGCGACCGGCGCCTGGTCGGGACACTGCCGTTCAAGGATCTGGTGATCAGCCGGCCCGAACGGCGGGTCCGGGACCTCATGGCGCCGGCCGACGTCTCGGTGTCGCCCTCCGCCGACCAGGAGGACGTGGCCCGGATTCTCGCGCGGTACAATCTCCCCAGTGTTGCCGTGGTGGACGGCGAGGGCCGCCTGCTCGGCCGGATCACCTTCGACGACGTGATCGACGTGGTGCAGGCCGAGACCACGGAGGACCTGCTCAAGTTCGGCGGCGTTCCCGCGAGTGAGCTGCTCGCAGCCGGCTGGCGCGAGGCGGTGCGGAGCCGGCTCCCCTGGCTCTATCTCAACCTGCTGACGGCCTTCCTGGCGGGTGGCGTGGTGTACGTCTTCCAGAGCACCGTGCAGCGAACGGTGGCGCTGGCGGTCTGGATGCCGATCATCGCCGGGATGGGCGGGAACGCCGGCACCCAGGCGCTGGCCGTCACGGTCCGCCGGCTCGCACTGGGCCAGATGCCGGCCCAGCTGTTCGCCCGGGTCGTCGGCAAGGAAGTCTTGGTCGGGGCCGTGAACGGGCTCGCGATCGGCGGCGTGGTCGGCCTGGTCGCGATGCTGATGGGGGACCAGACCCGGCTCGGTCTGGTCGTCTTCCTGGCGATGACGGGTAACCTGCTGGTGGCGGGGTTCGCCGGCGGGTTCATTCCGGTGGTGCTGGAGCGCTACGGGGTGGATCCGGCGATCGCGTCCTCCATCTTCGTCACCACGTTCACCGACGTCTGCGGCTTCCTGCTCCTGCTGGGCCTGGCGGGATGGCTGCTGCTGTGAGACCGTAGATGCGCGCGCTCGCGGTGTTCGGACGGGTGTTCCCGTTCGTGCTGGCATTCCTGTGGGACCGCCGCCGCTTTCTGCTGCTGGGCCGGCCCCGGCGCCGCGACCCGGAGCGCCATCGCCTCCGGGCCGACCGGCTCACGGCCACGCTGGCCGAGCTGGGCCCGACCTTCATCAAGCTGGCGCAGGTCTTCGCCGCCCGGGCCGACATCCTGCCGGAACCGTATCTCAGCGCCATCGGCACGCTGACGGACCAGGTGCCCCCGCTCCTACCAGGGGTGGCCGAGCGGGTCGTGCGCGAGGAGCTGGGCCGCGAGGTGGCCGAGGTGTTCGAGCGCTTCGAGTCGGAGCCGCTGGCGGCCGCGTCGCTGGGGCAGGTCCACCGCGCGTCCTACGCCGGCCGCGAAGTCGTGGTCAAGGTCTTGCGCCCCGGGGTGGAGGAGCTGGTCGGCGAGGATCTCGACGTCTCCTTCCGGATCCTGTTCCTGCTCAATCTGCTGTTCCCCAACCATCATACCCGCGCCATCACCGCCATCGTCAGCGAGTTCTCCAAGCGGATCCGCGACGAGCTGGATTTCCGCGAGGAGGCCCGCAACGCCGTCCTGCTGCGACGCAACTTCCAGCACGAGCCCCGGGTGGTCGTGCCGGAGGTGATTCCGGAGCTGGTGACGCGGCGGGTGCTGGTGCTGGAGTATCTCGAGGGAACCCGCATCGACCGGCTGCACGATCGCCTGGCCGCCGGCGAGCTCGATCTGCAGCGCCTGGTCGAGACCGTGGTGGATGCCTACATCAAGATGATGCTCGAGGACGGCGTGTTCCACGCCGATCCCCATGCGGGCAATCTCCTGGTCGACCCCGAGGGGCGCCTGGTGCTGCTCGATTTCGGCATGGTCCTGCAGGTGGAGCGGGAGACCCGGCGGCGACTCATCGAGACGGTGCTGGCCGCGGCGCGGCAGGACGTGGATGGCGTCATCAATGGCTTCTACGAACTCGGCATCCTCGATCCGGACGTGGACCGGGGCACCGTGCGCGACGCGGCGCAGAGCCTCATGGCCGTCTCGCTCAAGGACGACGCCTCTCCCCGGCAGATCCAGCGGCTGGTGGAGCAGGTGCTGGACACGTTCTACCAGTGGCCGCTGATCCTGCCCTCGAATCTGGTCTACTTCGGCCGGGCCGGCGTGCTGGTGGAGGGAATCGGCCTGCGCTACGACCCCAACTTCAACGCATTGGCGATGGCCCGGCCGGTGCTGGCGCGGTCGGCCAAGCGGCTGATGCAGGGCGTCCTGGACCAGGATCCCCGGGCCCGCGTCACCGACTGGGCCCAGGAGGCGCTGACGCTGGCGCGCACCCTCCGTGATCTGGTCCGGCGGGTCGAACGGGACGAGCTCCGGGTGCGCTGGCATCCACGCGACACGCTCGAGCTGCAGCGGTTCCTGGCTCAGCAGGTGCGCCGGGCGCTCCTGGCCCTGTTCGCCTTCACCGTCGCGGTGATCGCCAGTGTGGTCTATCTCGCGACCCGGCGGCTCGAGGTGCTGGTGCTCGGGCTGGTGATTGCCTTCGGGATGTTCCTCGTCATTTTCCTGCTCCCGACCCACCTCTTCCAGAACCCACTCCGATTTCGCCGGCACTGGCCCGCCCGCTGAGCGCGACCGCATCGCGCTCCCGCCACCGTCGAGCGAGTCGGTCGAGGGTGTTGATCCGGTCGCGCACAGCTCAAGATGGGTCATCAGGTGGGCTTCCGTCCGGCGGTCCCATCGCGGCCGGACCGGAGGGCGCCCCCCCTCGTGGGGGGGCGGATGTTGCGGAGGGAACTGCGTCCGGTTCAGGCGGACTTGAGCTTGCTGAGGACGTCGTCGCTCAAGTGACCGGTGACCGGGAGCTTGTTGGCCTTCTGGTAGGCGCGGAGCGCCTTCCGGGTGTCAGCGTTGAACTGACCGCTGGTCTTGCCCTTGTAATAGCCGGCCTTGGCGAGCCCTTCCTGGGCGGCCTTGATCTGATCCGCCGTCCACGCCGCATGGCGGGTGGCGGAGGCCGACGACCTGGCGGTCGCGGCGGTCTTGGTCGAGTCCATCTTGGCGTGAACCGTCGGAGCCGTGGCGGATGCCGAGGGCTTGGTGGCCGGCGCGGCGGTCTGGGCCGACAGCGCACCGGCGGTGAGCGAGGCAGCCAGCACGGTGGAAGCGAGCGCGAGTGAACGGAACATGGAGTCCTCCTCTGGGAGTTCGGCGAGTGCCCGACGCGGGCATCGCGGGGACGACCGACCGAAGGGCAAGCGACATGCCATCCGGAAGTGCGTCCACGGCGTGCCTGGCGGGGGGTCGCGCAGGCCGCGACGAGGCGCGGCCCGCCACTCTGTCCCCTGCGGGACAGAGTGGCTTCAGATGAGGCGGCGGGGGAGGTTCCAACGCTGGATCATCCGGCTCAAGGTGCGCCGGCTGATGCCCAGGACCCGGGAGGTTTCGTCGCGGTTGCCGCGGGAGGCGGTGAGCACGCGCAGCACATGGCGGCGGTCCATTTCGTCGAGCGAGAGGAGCGTGCCGTCGTCGGCCGCGCCCGGGACCACGGTCGCCGAGGCGGCGCTGCCGCCGTGCACGGTCGGGGTGAGGTGCTCGGGGCCGATCACGTCCTGCTCCGCCAGCAGCATGGCCCGCTCGAGTACGTTCTGGAGCTCGCGGATGTTGCCGGGCCAGTCGTACGCCAACAGCCGGCGCTGGGCCTCGGGATCCACCGCCACCGGCCCCCGCCCGTGGCGGGAGGTCAGCTCGCGGAGAAAGTGGTCGATCAGCAGTGGAATGTCCTGCCGCCGAGCCCGCAGCGGCGGCAAGGCCAGCGTCACCACGTTGAGCCGATAGTAGAGATCCTCGCGGAAGCGGCCCTGCCGGACCAGCTCCGGCAGGTCACGGTGGGTGGCGGCCAGCACCCGCACATCCACCTGCACCGGCGTCTCCGCTCCCACCGGCACGATCTCGCGCTCCTGGAGCACCCGAAGCAGGCGAGCCTGCAGACCCGGGGAGATGTCCCCGATTTCGTCGAGGAAGAGCGTCCCGCGATCGGCCTCGCGGAAGAGGCCGGGCCGGGCGCCGGCGGCGCCGGTGAAGGCGCCCCGCACGTGGCCGAACACCTCGCTCTCGAGCAGCCCCTCGGCCAGGGCCGAACAGTTGGCGGCCACGAACCGCTGTGAAGCACGGGTGGAAAAGCGGTGGACCGTCCGGGCCACCAGCTGCTTGCCGGTCCCGGTCTCCCCCAGCACCAGTACTGTGGCCTGGGACGGCGCGACCCGCGCCAAGGTCTTCATCACCTCGATGATCGGGGGGCTGTGGCCCACCAGGGCCGGGCCGCTGGCCGAGGCCGCCGGAGCGGGTTCCGGCTCGACGGCGCTGTCCCGCCGAAGGCCGGCCAACTTCCGGCGGCCGAGCGAGCGGGCCAGCGTTTCCCGCAGCGCGGCGAGGTCGTACGGCTTGCTGATGAAATCGTACGCGCCCGCCCGGATCGCTTCGCCGGCGGCGGCGGCGTCACCGAAGGCGGTGAGCACCAGGACCAGGGCGCCAGGGTCGCGCTCCCGGAGCACCCGGAGCAGGTCCAGCCCGCTCTTCTCGGGCATCCGGAGATCGGTGAGCACCGCGTCGAACGGCCCGGCTTCCTCGACCTTCTCCAGGGCTTCATCGGCCGAGAGCGCCGGCACCACGTCGTAGGCCTCGCGTTCGAGCACTTCGGCCAGCAGGCGGCAGGCTTCTTCGTCGTCGTCCACCAGCAGCAGCCGGGCGTGGCCCGGCGAGGGCAGGGTCGTCATGCGGTCTCCTCGACCGGCAGTGTGAGGCGCCACCGCACGCCGCGGGGGCTCGGAACGTGGATCAGGTCTCCGCCCAGCATCCGGGCCAGTCGCCGGCTCACGGCCAGGCCGAGCCCGGTGCCGAGCGGCCCCTTGGTGGTGGAGAACGGCCGGAACAGGTTGGAGGCAGCTTCGGCGTCGAGGCCGGGACCGTCGTCCTGGACGTCGATGAAGGCCTGGTGATCGGCCCGGCCGGTGGCGATCGTCACCGTCCCGCCGCCCGGGAGGGCCTCCACCGCGTTCTTGAGCAGGTTGAGCAGGATCTGTTCGACCATGGCGGGATCACAGGTGGCCAGCACCGGCCGGCCGCCGTCCTGCGGCACCAGCGCCCGCACCCGCGCGTCGCTGAACGACGGTTCCAGAAATCGGGTCATCCGGAGCGCGATCGCATGGAGGTCCTCCTGCCGCCGGAGCGGCGTGGGCCAGGGACCGCGGTCGAGACCGGCCCGCACGATGCCGGCCACCCGGTCCACCTGCGCCAGCAGCAGTCGGGCCCGCTCGGTGCCGCGCGGATCGTGCTGGGCCTCGAGGTCGTCCCGGAGCAGCTGCAGGTGCCCGCTCACCGTGTTGAGCGGCGTGCCGATCTCGTGGGCGAACACCGCCGCCGTCTCGTGCATCAGGGCGAGCCGGTCGAGACCGCGGGCGCGCTCCTCGAGGGTCAGGAGCATGGCCCGCGCCGCGCTCTCGCGCTCCCGGGCGGCCAGCGCCTCGCGCATCAGGTTGTAGCGCCGGGTCAGCTCGCGGAACTCCGGCGGCCCGATCTCGGGCGCGGCCGGCGCACCCGTGGCCCCGCCGTGCGCCCCCGCCATCGCCTGTCCCAGCACGGCCAGCGGCCGTCCCACCCACCGGGAGGTCATCACCGCCACGAACAGGGCCACCAGCAACGCGGACATCAGCGCGAGCAGGTACGCCCGCCGGCGTTCCAGCCGGGCCCAGTCCTGCAGCCGCTGGGTGGACACCCGCACGTCGAGCACCCCGAAGGGCCGCCCCGTCCCCAGCGGCAGGATCACCTGCCAGGCGGGAGCCGAGCCCTGGTGCAGGTGAACCTCGGCGGCCCGGCGGGTGAAGGCCGCGTAGGCCCAGGCACCGGCCGGCGTCGAATCGGGCAGCCCGCTCGCGGCGACGGGGTCGAGCCGACCCTCGCGAGAGAGGTAGACCATCGCCTGCGAGGCGGTGCCGCGGTGCCGCGACCACCCCTCCAGACCCTGCGTCAGCCCCGCCGTCTCGCCATGGGGGGCGTAGCGCACCAGCAGGGACGCGAGGGTGTTGGCCAGGGCCACGGTCTCCAGGCGGAAGTCCTCCAGCCGGGTGCGGGCCGACCACCAAAGCGCGATCTCGGTGGCACCGGTGACCAGGACGATGGCCATGGCCGCCGTAAGTACCGCGAGGCGGCGGGGCAGCCCCATCGGCATCAGGCCGGCTCCACCGCCCGGCGTCGGGCCAGCTCCCGCATGCCGTGCCGGCCGAGCAGGCCGACGCCCACCAGCAGCACGGGCAGGACCTGCACCGCCTGCAGTGCCAGGCCGGCGGCCACGGCGCGCGACGCCTCGATGCCCGCGGGCCGGAGCCCGAGTACTACCGCGCCCTGCACCACGCCGACGTTGCCCGGCGTCAGCCGGAGCATGCCGCCCACGTTGGAGAGCACCAGGGCCAGCACCGAGAGGGCGGGAGAAATGATCGCCCCGGTGGCGACGATCGAGCAGTGATACGTGGCCCACTGGAGGCCCCACGAGCCCACGTTGAGCGCCAGCGGGCCCGCCAGCTGTCCCACCCGCCAGCCGGGAGCCGCCCCGTCGCCCCGACCGGGCCGAAGCCAGGGAAGCCAGCGCAGCAGCCCGTAGGCGCCCCCGATCAGGAGCACCCCGCCGCCCAGCAGGCGCCAGCCGTGCTCGGAGGTAACCCCGGCGACGACGCCGATCAGGAAGATGCCCAGCGCCAGGGCCTCGACCACGCGGCTCGCCACCACCGACCGGGTCGCCAGGCCCACCGCCACGCCGTCCCGGCTGGCGGCGAGATGGATCCGGCCCGCCTCACCGCTCATGGCAACGCCGATGGCATTGATCGCGGCGCCGGCAAAGGTGGCGGCCTGCGCCGTTCGAAAGCTGAGCGGCCCGAATGGCCGAACCAGCAGCTGCCAGGCCCAGGCCTTGGCCGCGAGCGACAGCAGGTTGATGGCCCCGGCGGCCGCAAGCAGGATCCAGTTGGCGCCGGCGAGGGTCTCCCAGGTGTCGAGCCAGGGGAAGCGGGCGGCATAGTGCAGCGCCGCCAGGACCAGGATGAGGGCAACCAGCCAGAGCCACCGGCGACGGTTCACGCCGAGCGGCGGGGGGACGGGGAAGACCTGTGGTCCATCGTGCGGCAGTCCTCGGTGAGGGCGGGTGGCCCGTCGAACAGGAAGTCCTGGCCAAATCTAGCCGCAGCCGGGCCGCCCGAGTCTCACCTGGTCTCCGCATGGAGTGGTCCGGGGCAAAAACACGGCCAATGGTCAAGCGCTTCGTTCCGGCGCAGATTTGGACCGAACGGCCAGGCAGCGGGACGATCTGTCACCCGGGCGCGACCGGCCGGGCCATTGTGTCCTCCGAGGACTTCCTATCGCGACCTCCGATTCGCCGCTCCGAGATGTGCGCGACTCTTCCTCAAGCTCGGCGTCGTCGGGTTTGGCGGGCCAGCCGCCCACATCGGGCTGATGCGCGAGGAAGTGGTCCGCCGCCGCGGCTGGATGACCGAGGCGGAGTTCCTGGTATCTTCCTGCCCGCGTTTCTGCTGGTGCTCCTGAGCGGCACCGTGATCCGATGGCTCGGCCGGTCGCCCGGAGCGCGGGCGTCTCTCGACGGTGTCCACGCCGGGGCGCTGGCCGGCGCGCTGCTGCGCTGATCCCACCCCGTCGCCTCCTTCGCCCGGAGCATCCGTGCTGACGCCCAAACTGGTGACCACCCTTCGAGGGTACGACCGTGCGCAGTTCGTCGCCGACGTCGGCGCGGGCGTCAGCGTCGGCATCGTGGCGCTGCCCCTGGCGATCGCCTTCGGGATCGCGAGTGGCGTGACGCCGGAGCGGGGACTCTACACCGCGGTCATCGCGGGATTCCTGATCTCCGCGCTCGGGGGGAGCCGGGTGCAGATCGGCGGCCCGACCGGCGCCTTCGTGGTGATCGTCTACGGGATCGTCCAGCGCTACGGGGTGGACGGCCTGCTGGTGGCCACCCTCATGGGTGGGGTGATTCTGGTCGGTTTCGGGCTCGCCCGGCTGGGCGGGGCCATCAAGTTCATCCCCTTTCCGGTGGTCACGGGGTTCACCAGCGGCATCGCCCTGCTCATCTTCTCGGGGCAGGTGAAGGATCTGCTGGGGCTCCGGATGGATGCGCTGCCGGCCGATTTCGTCGGCAAGTGGGCCGCCTACGCTCGGCACGCCGGGAGCATCAACCCGTGGGCGGTACTGGTCGCCGGCATCACCCTGGCGCTCCTGCTCGTGTGGCCCCGGCTCAACCTGAAGCTGCCGGGCCCGTTCATCGCCCTGGTCGTGGCCACCGGCGTGGTGTACCACTTCCATCTGCCGGTCGAGACCATCGCCGGCCGGTTCGGGCCGATCGACGCGAGCTTTCCCCGGCCCGCCTGGCCCAGGGTCTCGTTCGCCACCGCCACCGCGCTGGTGGGGCCGGCGTTCACCATCGCCCTGCTGGCGGGCATCGAGTCGCTCCTGTCGGCGGTGGTGTCGGATGGGATGATCGGCGGCAAGCATCGGTCGAACATGGAGCTGGTGGCGCAGGGCGTGGCCAACATCG
>JBBRGH010000101.1:0-9304 GCA_038240915.1 Gemmatimonadales bacterium
CGGGCGTCTTCTTCCCCCGGGGCACCCACGAGAAGGAAATCACCCTCCAGATCGGCCTGCTGCTCCGCGAAGAGCTCAAGCGGCGGGGCATCGGTGTCCGGATGACCCGCACCACCGACACCCTCATCGCCCTGGGTGACCGCGGCGGCTACTGCACCGAGGCGTGCGACCTGTTCGTCAGCCTGCACATCAACTCGCTCGCCCGGCGGAAGGGCTACACCGACGTCCGCGGCTTCGAGACCTTCTTCCTGGCCGAGGCCAAGACCGAGGACGCCGCCCGCGTGGCCCAGATGGAAAACGACGCCGTGCGCTTCGAGACCGGCCAGGATGCGGCCCAGACCGTCGGCGGTCTCGATTTCATCCTCAAGGACCTGCAGCTCAACGAGCATCTGCGCGAATCCGCCCGGCTGGCCGAGCTGGTCCAGCGCGGCCTCGAAGGCGTCCACACCGGGGAGAGCCGGGGCGTGAAGCAGGCCGGGTTCATGGTGCTCACCACTGCCCGGCGTCCCGCCATCCTGGCCGAGCTGGGCTACAGCACCAATCCCGAGGACGGGCGCTTCCTCACCAACCGCAACAGCCAGAGGTCCATGGCCGCCTCGATCGCCGACGCGGTGGTGGAGTACCTGCTCGAGTACGAGCGCAAGGTCGGCACGGCCGCGGACTCGGGAGGCACCCGGTGACCCGGCGCCCGCCGGCCCGGGTCGCGGTCCTGCTGGCCGGCGCGTTGCTGCTGGGTGGCTGCGTCTACTACAACGGGATGTACAATACCAACCGGCTCGCCAAGTCGGCCCGGAAGGCGGAGCGCGACGGCCGGACGTTCGAGGCCACCAGTCTGTGGGGCCAGGTCGTCACCCGGGCCGAATCGCTTCAGGTCCGGCATCCGCGGAGCAAGTACGCCAGCGAGGCCAGCGTGCTCCGCGGGCTCGCGCTCGAGCGACTAGGCCAGTGCCAGGCGGCCATCGCCCCGCTCGGCAGTCTGAGCATGATCACCCGCTCCGACGATCTGACCGAGGAGGCCGCCCTGGCGCTCGGCCGCTGCCAGCTGGAGCAGGGGGACCCTGCCCAGGCCGACCTGGCCTTCGTCCGGCTGATCGAAACCTCCGATTCGGCGCGGCGACACGAGGCCCGTTTCCAGCGGGCCCGCGCTCTGCGCATGACGGGGCGCTACGAGGAGGCGGTGGTGCTGATGCGCCAGGCGCCCGATCCCCGCAGCCGCAACGACCTGCTGCTGGCCCTGGCGGGCAGCGGCCGGAGCGATGAGGCCTTTGCCCTGGCGGACTCACTCATGGCCACCAACGACTCCACCCTGGCCTGGGACAGCCTGGTGGTGGCGCTGGGCCGGGAGAATCCGCGGACCGCGTCGGCCCTGGTCGGCCGGCTGGCGAAGGATCCGGGTCTCACCGCCGAGATCCGGGCCCGGCGGCTGTACGAGGACGCCCTTCGGCTCGCGGCCGTGGACAGTGCGCAATCGTGGGCTCGGCTGGAGGAGACCGCGCGCATGGCCGATGCCGGCGAGAGCGGCGAGCGGGCCCGGCTCCAGCTCCTTCGCGCCCGCCTGGCCGATGCGCGGACGACCGACGACCTCGCGGTCCCGCGCGACTCGCTGGCAGCGATGGCGGGCCGGACCAGTGGTGTGGCCGTCGAGGCGGGGCAGCTCGAGTCCACCTTGGCCACCCTGCAGACTCTCGCCGATTCCGCGTCGCCCGGCGCCCCCGAGGGCGATCTTCGCCTCTTCCTCGGCGCCGAATCGGCCCGGGACACGGCGGGGGCGCCGCGGCTCGCAGCCGGGCTGTTCCGCCGCCTGGCGGACGAGTGGCCGGCCTCGCCCTACGCGCCCAAGGCGCTCCTCGCCGCCGACCTGCTCGATCCCGCCGCGGCCGACTCCTTCCGGGTCCGGCTCGACAGCCTCTATGCCGACTCGCCATATCTGGCCGTTGCCCGGGGGGAGGACGCGCCCGGCTACCAGCAGCTGGAGGACTCGCTCGAGGCCTACGCCGTGAGCCAGTTGGGTCGGGCGTCCGGACGCCCGTCGCCCGGCGTTCGCCGCGGGCTGCCGCCCGCCGCTCCCGGAGCGCGGCCCCGCCCGGGTGAGCGGCCCGGCGCCGAAACGCCCGCTCCCCGGCGGCGCCTCGAGCCGTGACCGTCGCCGCCCGCGATCTGTCGCGGACCGTCTTCGGCCGCACCTTCCAGAACCCGCTCCTGCTCGCCGCCGGCACCGCCGGCTTCGGGCGCGAGCTGGCGGGCGTGATGGATCTCGACCGGCTGGGCGGGCTGGTGACGAAGGCGGTCTCGCTGGCGCCGCGAACCGGCAACGCCCCGCCGCGGGTGGCCGAGTTCCCCGGCGGGATGCTCAACTCGGTCGGACTGGCCAATCCGGGGCTCCCCCGGGTGCGCGACGAGCTGCTCCCATGGCTGGCGGGTCACGTCACCCGGGCGCAGGTGCTGGTCAACGTGGTCGGCTTCACGGTGGAGGAGTACGGTGAGGTCGTCGGCGGCCTCGAAGGTGTGGCCGGCATCGCGGCCTTCGAGCTGAACCTGTCCTGTCCCAACACCAGCGCCGGCGGCATCGAATTCGGCGCCGATCCCGACTGCGTCCGTCGGATCGTCGCCGGCTGCCGGGCGCGAACCCGGCTGCCGCTGTCGGCCAAGCTCTCCCCGGTCCTGCCCGACATTGCCGGCATGGCCGTGGTGGCACGGGACGCCGGCGCGGATGCCATCAGCGTGGTCAATACCCTTCCCGGCCTCCTCTTTGCGGACGCGGGGGCGGCGGCCCGGCTGGGGAACGGCCACGGAGGCGTCAGCGGCCCGGTACTGCTGCCCGTCGGGGTGCTGGCGGCGGCCCGGGTGGTCGAGCGGACGGGCGGGATGCCCGTGATCGGCGTCGGGGGGGTGCGCTCGGCGGCGGACGTGCGGCAGTATCTCCGGGTGGGCGCGTCGCTGGTGGGCATCGGCACCGCCGCCCTGGCCGACCCGCGGCTGCCCGAGCGGATCATTCGAGACCTGGAGCGTGGGGATGGCTGAAGTGATCGTCTCGCTGGACCTGCCGAGCGGTTGGGAGGCGCTCCGCCTGCTCGACCGGCTGCCGGAGGTCCGCTGGGTCAAGCTGGGCTCGATCCTCATGACCCGGGAAGGCCCCGATCTGGTCCGGGTGCTCACCGAGCGCGGGCTCCGGGTCTTCCTCGACCTCAAGTGGCACGACATCCCGAACACGGTCGCCGAGGCCGTGGGTGCCGCCCGGGCCCTCGACGTCGCGATGGCCACGGTCCACACCCTGGGCGGGTCGGCGATGATGGCGGCGGCGGCCGCGGCGGCCGACGGGCGGGTCGGACTGGTGGGCGTCACCGTGCTCACCTCACACGACCCCGCCGGCTACGCCCGGGCGGTCGGCCGCGCGGAGGTGAATCTGGCGGCCGAGGTGGAGCGCCAGAGCGCCGAAGCAGTGGCCGCGGGACTGGACGGCATCGTCTGCTCGCCGTGGGAGGTGGCACTGGTCCGGGGCGCGGTCGGGCTGGACGGGTGGATCGTGGTGCCGGGCATCCGGGGGCGGGCGGACGCCCGGGGCGACCAGGTCCGCGTGGCCAGCGCGGCCGAGGCGGTGGCCGCTGGGGCCACCCACCTGGTGGTGGGACGCCCCATCCTGCAGGCCGCCGATCCGGCGGCCGCCCTGCGCTCACTGTTCGAGGAGGCCCAGTGTATCGGCTCGTGATTCTGCTCTCCCTGGTGCTGCTGCCGCTCCGGGCGGCGCCGGCGCAAGGCGAGCCGGGGCTGGCGGCCGCCGCCCAGCAGGCCCGGGGCGCCTGGTTCACCCACGACGCGGCCGGGCTGGTGGCCGACAGCCCCCGGCTGCTGGTACAGCTGCCGGGGGCGGATCCCTCGGTGGCGCTGGGTCCGGAGCAGGCCGCCGCGCTGCTGGCCGACTTCCTGGCGTCCGCCCAGGAGGTCGAGACGACGGTCCGGGCGGCGCGGGAGGTCGAGCCGGGGCGGGGCTACGTCGAGTTGCAGCGGAGGTACCGGGTGTCAGGGACGCAGGAGGTGCGGGTCCAGAGCCTCCTGCTCGGCTACCGGCTGGCACGGTCGGGCTGGAGCCTGGTGGAGCTCCGGGTGGTGGGCTGACGCTGTCCAACCTCCCCTGCTTGCATCACTTCGCGGCCCGGGATATATTGGGCAGCTAGTCTATAAATCGGCCCCAGCACCGGACTATCGGAGAGACGCGTGAAGGTTCGTTCGAGCGTGAAGCCGATCTGCGAGCACTGCAAAGTCGTCAAGCGACAGGGCGTGGTCCGCATCATCTGCAAGCGCAATCCCAAGCACAAGCAGCGGCAAGGCTGATCATGGCACGCATCGCAGGCGTGGATCTTCCGCGCGAGAAGCGCGTCGAAGTCGCCCTCACGTACATCTACGGGATCGGCCGGCCCACCAGCAGCCGGATTCTGGGGGAGACGGGCGTGAGCCCCGACACCCGGGTCCGGGACCTCTCGGACAACGAGGTGGCGCGGCTCCGCCAGATCATCGAGCGCTCGGTCAAGGTGGAGGGGGCCCTCCGCACCGAGATCGCGATGAACATCAAGCGCCTGATGGACATCGGGAGCTACCGCGGGATCCGCCACCGGCGGGGCCTGCCGGTCCGCGGCCAGCGGACCCACACCAACGCCCGGACCAAGAAGGGTCCGCGTCGGGCCATCGCCGGCAAGAAGAAAGTGACGAAGAAGTAAATGACCGCACCCGCTCCAGCGAAGACATCGAGCGCCAAGCGCTCCAAGAAGGTCGTCGAGTCGGAGGGCGTGGCCCACATCGCGGCCACGTTCAACAACCTGCTGATCACGATCACCGACATGAAGGGCAACACCCTCGCGTGGGGATCGGCGGGCAAGGCCGGATTCAAGGGCTCCAAGAAGTCGACCCCGTTCGCCGCCACCGTAGCGGCCGAGAACTGCGGGCGCGAGGCCATGAACCTGGGCCTTCGCCGGGTGCACGTCCGCGTGCAGGGTCCGGGCAGCGGGCGCGAGTCGGCCATCCAGGCGCTGGCGTCGGTCGGGCTCCGCGTGGTCTCCATCCGGGACGTCACTCCGATTCCTCACAACGGTTGCCGTCCGCCGAAGAAGCGGCGGGTCTGAGCCATGTCACGCTACGTTGGTCCCAGCTGCCGCCTGTGCCGCCGCGAAGGCACCAAGCTGTTCCTCAAGGGCACCAAGTGCCTCACCGAGAAGTGCCCGGTGGAACGCCGCGCCTATCCGCCCGGCCAGCACGGCCAGACGGGCGGCCGCCAGCGCAAGGCGTCCGAGTACTCGAAGCAGATGCGTGAGAAGCAGAAGGTGAAGCGGATGTACGGCCTCAGCGAGCGCCAGTTCCGCAACACGTTCGACCTGGTCACCCGCGAGCCGGGCGTGAAGGGCACCAATCTGCTGATCGCGCTCGAGACCCGGCTGGACAACATCGTCCACCGGATGGGCTTCGCGTCGAGCCGGAAGGCCGCCCGGCAGCTCATCGCCCACGGGCACATCGACGTCAACGGCCGCCGGGTGGACATCCCGGCCTACCGGGTTGCCAAGGGCGAGGAAGTCCGCGTGGCCCCCGGCAGCCGCGAGCTGGTGGCGGTCAAGCTGGCGCAGGAAGCCGCCTCGCGCGGCCAGCCGGTGTCGTGGCTGTCGGTGGATACCGACAAGGCCGCGGGCCGCATGACCGAGCGCCCCACGCGCGAGGCCATCCCGATCAACGCCCAGGAACAGCTCATCGTCGAGCTCTACTCGAAGTGACCATGACCATTGACCTGACCGGGTTGGTCCGCCCCCACCTCGTCGAGATGACGAAGCGGGACGACAACCCCAATGCCGCCGAATTCCGTCTCCAGCCGCTCGAGCGCGGCTTCGGCTACACGCTCGGCAACTCGCTCCGCCGGCTGCTGCTGTCCTCTCTCCGCGGCAGCGCGGTCTGGGGCTTCCGGCTGGACGGCGTGGTGCACGAGCATCAGACCGTGCAGGGCGTGCTCGAGGACGTCCACCAGGTCGTGCAGCGGCTCAAGGCCCTCACGCTGGTGCTGGCCGAGGACGTCGACGAGGCGGTGCTCCACATCCGCCGCGAGGGCGCCGGCCCGGTCTACGCCCGGGACATCCAGGAGCACGGCTCCGTCACCGTCAAGAATCCCGACCACCTCCTGTTCACCCTCCAGGACGACCGCGAGGTCTCCATGGAGCTGTACGTGAACAAGGGCCGCGGCTACGTGGAGGCCGAGATGCATCCGGCCGATCGGTCGCTGCCGGTGGATCTGGTCCGGGTGGACGCCATCTACAATCCGGTCCGGCGGGCCAACTTCGCCGTCGCCGAAACCCGCGTGGGGCAGCGGACCGACTACGACCGGCTCACAGTCCAGGTCGAGACCAACGGCACCATCACCCCGGAAGACGCCATCGCCTACGCGGCGGCGCTGGCCCAGGTCCACTTCCAGTACTTCGTGGACTTCGGCAAGGTGCCGACCATGCGGGACGCAGGCGCGGCGGCCGGGGCCGGCAACGGCGCCAACCTGCGGCTCCGGCTGGCCCGGCCGATCGACGACTTCGGCCTCTCGGTCCGCTCGCTCAACTCGCTCAAGAACTCGAACATCCGGACCCTCAAGGACCTGGTCGAGTTCAGCGAAGACGATCTGCTCAAGGTCAAGAACGTGGGCGAGAAGGCGCTGAGCGAAATCGCCGAGCTGCTCCAGCGCGAGGGGCTCAACTTCGGCATGTCGTTCGAGGAGACCGACGGCGAGCTGCGGGTGCTGCGGACCGGCGTGCCGCCGCTGGCGCAGCCGACGCCCGGCGCGGGGGAGGCCCTGTAAATGCGTCACCGCGCCAAGGGTCGTCAACTCTCGCGCACCTCCACCCACCGGCGGGCCATGCTCAACAACATGGCCACCAGCCTGTTCGAGCACGGCCGGGTGGTCACCACCGAGGCCAAGGCCAAGGAGCTCCGGCCCTTCGCCGAGAAGCTCATTACCCTGGCTCGCCGGGGCGATCTCCACGCCCGCCGGCTGGTGCAGCGGAAGATCAAGGACCGCACCACGCTGTCGCGCCTCTTCAGCGAGATCGGCCCGCGGTTCGCCGCTCGGCCCGGCGGCTACACCCGGATCCTCAAGCTGGGGCACCGCCAAGGCGACGGGGCGGACATCGCCCGCATCGAGCTGCTCGCTGAGTGACCGGCGCCCGGGCTCACGGCAATAGGAAAGGGGACCCTGGGGTCCCCTTTTTCTTGGCCATCGCCTTCAGCCGACGGGCTCGGCGCCGCGTCCGGCCGCTCCGTCAGAGCGCCGCGGCCGCCGCCCTGGGCGCCTTTGCGATCCGGTTACTCTTCAGGCACTGGGTGCACACCCGGACCCGCTTGGGCGCGCCCTCGACCAGCACCCGGACGGTCTGCAGATTGGGATACCACCGGCGCTTGGTGCGGTTGTTGGCGTGGCTGACGTTGTTGCCGGTGACCGGCCCCTTGCCGCACACGGTGCAGACCCGTGCCATAAGTTCCATCTTTCGGTGAGACGGACGGTCGGACGGCCAGGCGGTCGGACGGTCAGTCTGGTCTGTGAGACGCTGGTTATACCCGGGCACGTACATTCGCCACAAGCCCCTAAACGTAATGGACCAAAGCCGATGACACAACCTCCGAGGGCGCGAGCGAGGGCGCGCGCCGATGCCTAAGGCGCTGATCACCGGGGTGACCGGGCAGGACGGCTCCTATCTCGCCGAGCTGCTGCTGGCCAAGGGCTACGAGGTGGTCGGCGTCGTCCGCCGCACCAGCCATCACAGCTACGAGCGGATCGAGCATCTGCTCGACCGGATCGAGGTCGTGGCCGCCGACCTGCTCGACCAGCACTCGCTCACCGTGGTGCTGCAGGACAGCCGGCCCGACGAGGTCTACAACCTGGCGGCCCAGTCCTACGTTCCGACCTCGTGGACCCAGCCCGTCCTCACCGGGGAGTTCACCGCCCTCGGCGTGACCCGCATCCTGGAGGCCGTCCGGCTGGTCCATCCGACCGCCCGGTTCTACCAGGCCAGCTCGTCCGAAATGTTCGGCAAGGTGACCGAAACCCCGCAGCGGGAGGACACCTCCTTCTATCCCCGCTCGCCCTACGGCGTGGCCAAGGTGTACGGCCACTGGATCACCGTCAACTACCGCGAGAGCTATGGCCTCTACGCCGTGAGCGGGATCCTGTTCAACCACGAATCGCCCCGGCGCGGCATCGAGTTCGTGACCCGCAAGGTCACCGACGCCGTCGCCCGCATCAAGCTCGGTCTGGCCCGGGAGCTCCGGCTCGGCAACCTCGAGGCCCGGCGCGACTGGGGTTTCGCCGGCGACTACGTCGAGGCGATGTGGCGGATGCTGCAGCGGGACCAGCCGCAGGACTACGTCATCGGCAGCGGTGAGACCCACAGCGTGCGCGAGCTGGTCGAGCTGGCCTTCGCCCACGTGGGACTCGACTACCGGAGCTACGTCGTGAGCGATCCCAAATTCTATCGGCCGGCCGAGGTGGACCTGCTGCTGGCCGATCCGTCGAAGGCGCGGCGCGAGCTGGACTGGACCCCCAGGGTGGGGTTCGCCGAGCTGGTCGCGATGATGGTGGACGCCGACCTGGAGCGGCTGGCGGCGGCCACGCCGCTGGCTGGGGGGCGCGCCCCGATGACGGACCGCCTGTGAGGGTGCTGGTCACCGGCGCCGACGGCTTCGTCGGGCAGCGCCTGGTGCGGCACCTTCTCCAGCGTGGCGACGAAGTGGCGGCCGGATGCCGGCCAGGCGGGCCCGCCGTGGAGTGGCGGGGTGGGGCAGGCGGCGCGGGCCCGACGGTCTTTTCGCTCGAGATCACCCGCGATCCGTCCATCCGGGACGCGCTCGCCTGGCGGCCGGACGCGATCGTACACCTGGCCGCGGTCGCGTCGGTCCGGCAGGCGCGGCAGGATCCCGGGTCGGCCTGGGAGATCAATGCCGCCGGTACCGCCCGGCTCACCTTTGCCGCCGCCGCCAGCCGGGAACTGGGCCACGCCGACCCGGTGGTGCTGGTGGTCTCGACCGCGGAGGTCTACGGGGCCGGCTCTCCTGTCGCGCGGCTGGAGACCGACCCGCTCCGGCCGGTCTCGCCCTACGCGGCCAGCAAGGTGGGGGCCGAGGCGGCGGCGCTGGAGAGTTGGCGGCGCACGGGACTGCGGGTGGTGGTGGCGCGCCCCTTCCCCCACACCGGCGCCGGGCAGAGCGGCCAGTACGTGGTGCCCGCGTTCGCCGACCGGCTGCGGGCGGCCCGGGCATCCGGCGCCGCCAGTGTCCCGGTGGGCAACCTGAGCCC
>JBBRGH010000102.1:0-9271 GCA_038240915.1 Gemmatimonadales bacterium
GGTCCGGAGATCGCCCTGCCCGAGGCCCGACTCCCAGGAGCGATCCTCCCGAATTTCGCCCAGTGCCTTGACCCGCATCTGGTTGCCGATGATGTGGCGGTTGGGATCGCGGGGATCGGGGGCTACGGCGGCCCGGCTGACGCCGAGAAAATCGGAGAGCTTGTCGAGCACGCCCGGCGCGTCGGCGCAGAGGTCCTCATAGTGGAGTGTCATCCACGCTTGCTGGGGCAGGTAGCGCTTGACCCGCGCCGCCTCGACGTTGTAGTGCGTCCACCGCCGGGCCGCCCCGGCCGCGTCCACGCCGGAGTGCTTCATGATGCTGGCGGCATTGCCCCGGGGATCGCGGATGAGGTGGATCACCTTCACGTCGAGCAGGGGATGGTTCCAGAGGTACTTCGGCCGCTGGTGATCGCGGGCGGTGTCGACGAAGACCTTCTTCCCCGTCCGCTCGAGCACGGCGGTCGCGAGAGCCCAGGTGTTCCACCCCATCGTCGTCCGGGCCCGGCGCACTGCCGGGAGCCGGCCGATGACCGCATCCCGCGCGTCGTTGACCAGGTTCTGGCCCAGCGACCGGATCAGCAGGGCATTGAGGGTCTTGTTGTGGGACAGCCGGAGATGCGTATTCCAGAAGTTGGTCTGGTAGATGTTGACCGGGTGGCCCAGGGCGGTGGTGCGATCGGCGACGTATCGCCAGAAATCACATTCCCGGAACAGCTTGCCGCAGGAGCAGGCGTAGGTTGTCAAATCCACGCTTCGGATCAGGCCCGTGGCCGCGCCCACCGAGGCCAGTTCCGGGTGCTCATTGAGCAGGAGCCCGAGCAGGGTCGAGCCGGTGAAAGGGCTGCCCGGCATGCAGACGTAGCGGACCCGCTGCCGGTCCGGCCTGGCGGTGCTGGTCTCGGAAGCCAAGTGAGCAAATCCTCCAGTGGTAGTCCTCGTTTGCCGCGGTCCAGCAAACGATGCCATCTCCGCCCCGGTGAGCACGTTCCATGCCCCCTAGGGGATCCATGCGACACCCGCGAAGCCAGCGCCCAGGCGTGCAAAATCTAGCACCGGCGGCTCCCGTAAGTGCCTCTTGGCTCGGGCTGCAGGCCGCCTGGAACCCAGGCCAGTTGTTGCGCGAGTGCCACACTTGTGGACCCCACCGAAGCCTGGCCAGGGAGCCGGGCCGGCGCTCTAGAGCCAGTGGCTGAGGTCCCGGCCGATCAGGTCCGATGTGCGGAGGATGTCGTCACGAAGGGGGCGGGTCATCTCCGCCTTGAGGGAGGGCGGGAGCGGCGGAGCCTTGCGCATGGTGCGGGTGCGCAGCCGGCGGAACCAGTTTGCCGCGCGGTTCGGCATCAGAGGCTCGAGCGCGGTGCGGATGGCCCGGCTGGTGAACATCTTCTCCAGCATCGGGCTGGCTGGGGTACCGCCCACGTTGTGGGGGGTGTCGAAGTCGGGGACGAAACCGGCGTCCACCCCCACGAAGCGATACATCCCCTGCACTGACTCGAGGGGCTGGCGCTTGAGGTCGCCGAACAGGAGGACGTGAAGCTGGGTCCGGGGAAAAATGTCGTAGTAACGCGACAGTTGTTCGTGGTACCGACTCACGGTCATCCAGCGGGAGTCCGGTCGGGCCCAGGGCGCCGCGGCCGTGAGCTCCCGCTCTGGATCGAAGTGGCGGCCGCGCCGCCGCAGATACATGAGATAGTCGGAATACGCCCGCTCCACCGGGTGCCGCAGCACGGCGATCAGCCGGGCCTCCGGAATCATCGCCCGAATCCGGCCAGCCGCCTGAGGGCACTCGAGATAAATCGGCGACGCTTCCCCGATCGCCCTGGCCGCCCCGGCGCCCCCGAACAGCGCCTCGTACTCCTGCCGGGTCTTGACCGGAAACCGATGGACGTCCGGGTCGCCGTACAGCAGGTTGCCGGCCGGGTCGAGGCCGTAGGCGAAGTAGAACGTCTCCTTGACCGGGCTCATGAAGACGTCGGGATGCTCGGCAAAGTACCAGTACAGCGCCGTGGTGCCCGCCTTCGCCGCGCCGATGATGATGAAATTCGGGAGCGTCAAGACGCCTCCATCCGGGGAAACACGCGCACGTTGGTCGGGGAAACATACACCCGCTCTCCGACCCTGAGTGCGAGGGCCTCGAACCGGTCGCGGGGGATCTGTGCCTCCATGGTTCGTCCCCCGTCCACCAGGTCGAGCTCCAGGCGGACCACCGGGCCGAAGGCCCGGATGTGGCGCACCGAGGCGGCCAGCGACGAGGCCCCCTGGGGCGCCGAGCCCAGCTCCACCTCGTAGGTGCGGACGTACGCCACGCCCGCCTGGTCCTGGGCGCCGGCCCAGCCCGGCGCGTCGATCTCCCCCGCCCCGATCGTGACCCGGCCCTGATGGATCCGACCGTGAAACAGGTTGACGTCGCCCAGGAAGCCATAGACGAACGGGGTGGCCGGGTGCTCGTAGACCTCCTGTGGCGTGCCGCTCTGTTCCACCCGGCCCTCGTTCATGATCACCACCCGATCCGAGACTTCCAGCGCTTCCTCCTGGTCGTGGGTCACCAGCACGCTTGTGACATGGACTTCCTCGTGCAGCCGGCGCAGCCAGCGGCGGAGCTCCTTCCGGACCTTGGCGTCGAGCGCGCCGAACGGCTCGTCCAGCAGCAGCACCTTGGGCTTGACCGCGAGTGCCCGGGCCAGCGCGATCCGCTGCCGCTGCCCGCCGGAGAGCTCCGACGGCCGCCGCTTGGCCAGCACGTCGAGCTGCACCAGCTGCAACAGCCGCATGACCGTGTCCCGGATTTCCGCCTCGGCGGGCCGGAGCGCCCGAGGCCTGACCCGGAGACCGAAGGCCACGTTCTCGAACACGCTCATGTGGCGGAACAGGGCGTAGTGCTGGAACACGAAGCCGACGTGTCGTTCGCGGACCGGCTGGTCGGTCGTGTCCTCGCCGTGGAAGTGGATCGTGCCCTGGTCGGCCGGCTCGAGGCCGGCCATGATCCGGAGCAGCGTGGTCTTGCCCGAGCCGGAGGGGCCGAGCAGGGCCACCAGCTCGCCTCCGGGCACGTCCAGGCTGACGTCGTCGAGCGCGGTGAAGCCGCCGAACGCCTTGCGCAGGTGGCGGACCTGGATGCTCATGGGGTGATCGCTCCGGGGGTGTCGGTCTCGACGGTGTCGGTCGCGGCCCGCTGCTGCTGCCGTTCGACCAGGGTCTTGAGGGCCAGGGTCACCAGCGCCAGCAGGGTCAGCACCGACGCCACCGCGAAGCTGGCGGCGAAGGCGTACTCGTTATACAGGATCTCCACGTGCAGCGGGAGGGTGTTGGTCTCGCCCCGGATGTGGCCGGAGACCACCGACACCGCACCGAACTCTCCCATCGCCCGCGCGTTGCAGAGAATCAGGCCGTACAGCAGGCCCCACTTGATGTTGGGCAGCGTCACCCGGAAGAAGGTCTGCCAGCCGCTGGCCCCGAGCACCAGGGCCGCCTCCTCCTCCTCGGTGCCCTGCTCCTGCATCAGCGGAATCAGCTCGCGGGCCACGAACGGCGAGGTCACGAAGGTGGTGGCCAGGACGATACCGGGCACCGCGAAGATGAGCTTGATGTCGTGCGCGATCAGCCAGGGCCCGATCCAGCCGTGCGCCCCGAAGAGGAGCACGAAGATCATGCCCGAGATGACCGGTGAGACCGCGAACGGCAGGTCGATCAGGGTGAGCAGCAGGTTCCGGCCGGGAAAGGAGAACTTGGCGATGCACCAGGCCGCCGCCACGCCGAAGATCAGGTTGATCGGGACCGCGATGACCGCGATCAGCAGGGTGAGCCGGGCGGCGCTGAGGGCGTCCGGCTCGGTGATGGCCTCCCAGTAGGCGCCCAGGCCCTTCGAGACGGCCAGGTGGAACACCAGCGCCAGCGGCAGCAGCAGGGTGAAGGCCAGGAACACCAGCGCGACGGCGGTCAGGGTCCATCGGACCACCGGCGACTCTCCAGTGGCGCGGGTGACCGCGCGGGGCGCGGCGGTGGCCGGACGCGACAGACTGATGGTGGTCATGGTCAGACCGCCGCCCGGCGGCGAACCGCCCACTGGGCCACGTTGATCGTCAGCAGCAGGAGGAACGAAACCACCAGCATCACCGTCGCCACCGCGGTGGCGCCGGCATAGTCGTACTGCTCCAGCTTGGTGATGATGAGCAGGGGTACGATCTCGGTCTTCATCGGCATGTTGCCGGAGATGAACACCACCGACCCGTACTCCCCGATTGCCCGGGCGAAGGCGAGCGCGAACCCCGTCAGTAGCGCGGGCCCCACCGCGGGCAGGATGACCCGGGTGAAGGTCTGCCACCGCTTGGCACCCAGGCTGGCCGCCGCCTCCTCGACCTCGACCTCGAGGTCGTCGAGCACGGGCTGCACCGTCCGGACCACGAACGGCAGTCCGATGAAGATCAGCGCCAGCGTAATGCCGAGCCAGGTATAGGAGACCTTGATCCCGAGTGGCTCGAGATACCGGCCCACCCAGCCGTTGCCGGCGTAGAGCGTGGTGAGCGCGATGCCGGCCACAGCTGTGGGCAGGGCGAAGGGGAGGTCCACCATCGCGTCCACCAGCCGCCGGCCGGGAAACCGGTAGCGCACCAGGACCCAGGCCACCAGCAGGCCGAACACGGTGTTGACCAGCGCGGCGACGAACGAGGCGCCGAAGGTCACCCGGTAGGACGCCACAACCCGCGGGTTGGTGACGGTACCGACGAACTGGGCCCAGCTGAGGTGGGCCGTGCTGGCGAACACCGTCGCCAACGGCAGCAGCACCATCAGGCTCAGGTAGGTGCAGGTGACCCCCAGCGAGAGGCCGAAGCCGGGGAGCACACTTCGTGACGTGCGAGCCATCGTCATCCCTTCGTAGGGGTAGACCGTGGGCCGGCGCTACTGCCCGGGCTGATAGATCTGGTCGAACAGCGCGCCGTCCGCGAAGTGGGTGGCATGCGCCTTCTTCCAGCCGCCGAACACCTCATTCACCGTCACCAGGCTCACCTTGGGGAACTGGGCGGCGTACTTGGCGGCCACCGCCGGATCCCGCGGGCGGTAGAAGTTCTTGGCCGCGATCGCCTGGCCCTCCGGCGTGTAGAGGTATTCCAGGTAGGCCTGAGCGACCGTCTTGGTGCCATGCTTGCCGGCCACTTTGTCCACCACGGCGACCGGCGGCTCCGCCAGAATGCTGAGCGACGGTGCCACGATCTCGAACTTGGTCGGGCCCAGCTCCTTGACGGCCAGCAGCGCCTCGTTCTCCCAGGCGATCAGCACGTCGCCGATGCCACGCTCGACGAAGGTGGTGGTGGATCCGCGGGCGCCGGCGTCCAGCACCGGCACGTTCCGATACAGCTTGCCGACGAAGGCCTTGGCGCTGGCCTCGTTGCCGCCCGGCTGCCGGAGCGCCCACGCCCACGCAGCCAGATAGTTCCACCGGGCGCCGCCCGAGGTCTTTGGGTTGGGCGTGATCACCGAGATGCCGGGCCGGGCCAGGTCGCCCCAGTCCTTGATCCCCTTCGGGTTTCCCTTCCGGACCAGCAGCACGATCGTCGAGGTGTAGGGCGAGCTGTTGTGCGGCAGCCGGGTCTGCCAGTTGGCCGGAAGCAGGCCGCCTTTTTCGGAGATCTGGTCGATGTCGTAGGCCAGCGCGAGCGTGACCACGTCGGCCTCGAGCCCGTCGATCACCGAGCGGGCCTGTTTGCCCGAGCCGCCGTGCGATTGCCGGATGGTCACGTCCTGGCCGGTCTTCCCCTTCCAGTAGCTGGCGAACTGCTGGTTGAAATCCTCGTACAGCTCGCGGGTCGGGTCGTACGACACGTTGAGCAGCGTCACGGGCTTGGGCGCGCTTTGCCCGCGGGCCGGGCTGGCGGCGGCCAGAGTGGCGACGAGGGCGAACGAGCCGGCCGCGGCGAGTCGGATAGGCATGGGAGTCGAAGTGCCTCGAAGTAGGGACATGCTCAGAAGGCGTACTGCACGCGGGTCACCACGAAGTTTTCGACTTCGCGTCTCCCGTGGCGGTGCCGCCGGTGAAGGTGGTGTGCTCGTAGTCGGCCGCGAGCTTGACGGCGCGGGCCAGGTACCAGTTGATGCCGACCCCCCACGCCCTGGCCTTGCTCGGCGTGCTCGTGGCGCTGGCGTAGGTGGGGAAGGTCGCGTCGTCGATGGCCAGTTCGCTGTACCGCGCCGCCAGCTCGACGGCGCCGAAGGTGCCGGCCTTGGGATCGAACGGCTGCTTGGGAGTGGCGCTCCGGAACGAGTTCTTCTCGCCGGTCAGGAAGTAGGAGCCGGTCGCCTGCCAGGCGCTGTGCGTGAGCTTGACCGTGGCGAAGCCCGAAATCCGGCTGCAGCCGGAGCTCCAGGTACTTCCCGACCACCACATCGAGGATCGGCCGCGCCCGGCGGACGAAGAAGGTGTTGGTAACCGGCACGGCGCTATCCGACAGAAAGAAGCGCGCATCGGTCTGGACCAGGCCCCGGAACTTGAGCGAGAACTTGCCGTCCGCCGACTTGATGCTGAAGCCGTCCTTGCCGCTGGCGGTCGGGGAGACCTTGTCCTTGGCGGCGGCGACACTGTCGGCCGCCAGCTCGCGGAGACGCTCGAGCACACGGACCTTCTGGTCGAGCTCCTCCATCCTGGACTGCAACGAACTGCTGTCGGACGTCGTCGCCTCCTGTGACAGCGCTCGTGGCGCGATGGCCACAGTTCCGGTGACCAGAAGGATGCCGCTGACCCACAACCGGACCCCACGCATGCGAAATCTCCTCGGATGAATCGAAGTGGCGGACTTCCGGCGGTCCGGTCAGTCCCAAGGCGGCCGGGCCATCCGGCCCGCGTCCGCGGTGGTCCCATCACCGTCGGTGCGACGTAACCTCTGTGTCGAAGCGGACTTTCTCGCGCCGCTCCAGCTGGACGACCCGGCCGTCATCAATCGCGAGCTCAATCGCTCCATAGCGGATCGCCAACAGGGCGCGCCGGAGCTCCTGGAGGAGCGCTGGCGGCAGCGGCAGGGCATCGTCAGACCCGGCGTGGGACTCAGCCGGCAGCATTGAGTGAGTGCACATGACCCTATTTAGTCGATCTAGTTGATCGAGTAAATAGGCAATAGGTGTGCCGCGAAGGCCCAGTCCTGGCGGGCTACAATTGTCAGTCGGTTGCGATCAGGGGGCGACGTCCGCCATTTGGCGGCGCAGGGAGGCGATGCTGGTGCCGTCCAGGACCTTGGCCGTGGCGTCCCGGACTGCCTTCATGGCCAGGTGGACCCCGCAGATCGCCTCGTCGGGGCAGTCCGCACAGGGTACGTAGGCCGTCTGGCTGGCGCAGGGCACCGGGGCGAGTGGACCGTCGAACATCCGGACGATCTGGCCCAGGAAGATGTCTGCCGGGTCGCGGGCCAGGAGATAGCCCCCCCCCTTCCCCTTCCGGCTCTGGAGAATGCCCTGGTTCTTGAGGCCGAGCAGGATCAGCTCGAGAAACTTCGGGGGGATCTGCTCCTCCTGGGCGAGGTCGGCGATCCGCACCGGCTCGTCGCGCTGGTGGTCGGCCAGCGCGAGCAGGGCCTTGATGGCGTACTTGGACCTCTTGGAGAGCATCGGCTTACATGTACCCGTCGCGTCGGAGGGTCTCCAGCCCGCCGCCGTCCGCCTTGTCCTGCGCCCGGCCCGAGCGCTCGGCGATGTTGGCGAACTTGCCGGTCCGGAGCTCGAGGATGATGTCGTCCACGTTCCGGGCCGTCGAGTGCACGGCGTTGGTGCAGGGGTAGCAGCCGAGCGACCGGTAGCGCTGGCCGGTGCCCTGGTCGTAATAGAGCGACACGGTGGGGATGTTCTCCCGCTTGATGTACTCCCAGATGTTGAGCTCGGTCCAGTCGAGCAGTGGGTGGATCCGCAGGTGCGTGCCCGGGGCGAATTCGGTCTTGAACTGATTCCAGAACTCAGGCGGCTGATCGCCGACGTCCCAGTGGGACTGCGCGTTCCGGGGTGAGAAGTAGCGCTCCTTGGAGCGGCTGCCCTCCTCGTCCGCCCGGGCACCGACGATGACGCCGGTGAAGGCCTCGGTGTTCTTGTCGGGCTCGTACACGCCCTTGGTGTGGTTGAGGCGGAAGCGCGGCCATTCCCCGCTCAGGGTGTGCTTGAGCGCGTCGGTCTTGAGCGCCTTGCAGCAGGCAATCCGGTCCACCGCGCCGTCGGGGAAGGTCCGCTTCTCCTCCAGGGCCTGGCGGTTCTGGCCGTAGATCATGGTCAGATTCCACTCCAGCGCCAGGCGGTCCCGGTACTCGATCATCTCGGGAATCTTGAACGACGTGTCGATGTGGATCAGCGGGATCGGGACATGCCCGAAGAACGCCTTCCGGGCCAGCCAGAGTAGGACCGTGCTGTCCTTCCCGATGGACCAGAGCATCCCCAGGTTCTTGAAGTTGGCATAGGCCTCCCGGAGAATGTGGACGCTCCGGTTCTCCAGCTGCACCAGATGATCGAGATCGCCAGCCATCAGAGTCGGTCTCCCAACCGTTCGAGCACCGCCGAGACGCACTGCTCGACGGTGAGGGTACGGGTATCGAGAACCAGCTCCGGGCGCTCGGGCGCCTCGAACGGATCATCGATCCCGGTGAAGTTGCGAATTTCTCCACGCCGGGCGCGGGCGTACAGGCCCTTCACGTCGCGCCGCTCGCACTCCTCGAGCGGCGTGGCCACGTAGATCTCCATGAACCCCGGGCACAGGCGGCGAATGAAGTCGCGCGACTCCCGGTAGGGGGATACGAACGACGCCACCACGGCCACGCCGTGGGCGGCCAGCCGACTCGCCATGTACCCGGTGCGCCGGAGGTGCTCCTCCCGCTCCGCCCGGGTGAACCCAGTGGTGGGGAAGACCTCCCGCAGGGCGTCGCCGTCGATGTACTCGACGTCGGTTCCCCGTCCGACCAGCGTCTCATGCACCCGGACCGCGATGGTGCTCTTCCCCGACCCGGACAGACCGGTGAACCATAACACCGGCGCCGGCGCCGCCGTTCCGCTCACAGCCCGACGATGAAGCTGGGGTTCCGCAGGTCCGGCTTGTTGTAGGTCAGCGGCGAGGGCCGCTCGCCGTCCCGGCCGGACTGGCGGTAGATGCAGTCCCCTGCCGCCACGTCCCACTCCATGGTCGGGCCCAGGCGGGGGTAAATATCGGCCCGACCCTCGGCCACCCAGCAGAACTTGAGCGAGCTGCCGGCCTTCACCCGGCTGGCCACGGGAATGGTCCGCAGGTAGTCCTCCAGCTCGGGGGAGGGATGCG